>DATBZR010000022.1:0-4547 GCA_036513095.1 Candidatus Dormiibacterota bacterium
CTGAAGGCCCCCGACATCACGCTCGGGCGTAAGGAGCTGCTTCAGATCGAGGACTACGCCAACGCGGTGTTGGAGAGCAAGGCCTTTGCAACGGACAAGGTGGACTGGGACTTCATTTTGACCGGGACCGACTACGACTCCAGCGTCGAGAACCGCTTCACTGAGGAGACCCAGGCGCTCGGCCAGGTGCTCGCGCCTCCAGCAAAGAGCGGTCGTCCGTGCGTCCGGGTCTACGTCCGCCGCTGGCGCGACATTCTCGACGAGAACCGCCGTCGCCTTGCCTTCATGACCAGCAACCTTGAGCACGACCCCACGCTCCAGGAAGGGCTTGGCCACATCCGCGAGCAGTACGCCGACCTCCTGCCGACCGCCCTGGTTTGCGAACCGGACGCCGACGAGGAAGAGTAAAGCATACCCAAATGGCCTGTCCTCCACTTTCACACGGATGAGAACAGCGCCACATCGTTGACTATGACGGAGCGCGCGGTCTCATCGATGCGGACGTATCCTGCACCGCTGATGTGGGTGATGCAGCCGAGGGCTGTACCTTCCTGACCACTTGGGAACAAATTGCTCTAGGTCCGTAGCGGCAAGTCCACCCAGCCGCTCGACAGCGAGCAGGCTTATTGCTACGTGATTTAGCCACTGGGGCGAGTGACTCGCCGGCCGGCCAGACCGCACGCGCCAAGGCCGGTGAAGACCCGTCAGGGCCGAGTGCGTCACCGCTACACCTTCGGCTTGTCGGGTGGTCGGCTGTGGTCAGGGGACCAGAACGAGCTTTCCGCGGACGTGGCCGCCCTGACTGATGCGGTAGGCGTCGGCGGCGCGGTTGAACGGAAACGTCTGCACCTTGATCACCAGCTTGTTCTGTGCCAGCAGCTGGGCGACCTGCGCGAGGGCTTCCATGGGATGACTGTCCGCCCCGCCACCGGATACCCGGACTCCAGCGTCGCCGGCCGCGAAGTTGGCGATGGTCACCACCTGGGCCGGCTCGGGTGCCAGGCTTATCAGCTCCTCGACCGCGGTCTTCCCGGCTACGTCAAAGACAGCGTCGACTCCTCCGCCGGCAGCGGCGCGGACGCCAGCAACCACGCCTTCGCCGTAGAGCACGGGGGTCGCCCCGAGCTCCCGCAGGTAGTCCTGGTTGGCCTCGCTCGAAGACGCGATCACCTTCGCACCCCGGGCGACCGCCATCTGCACGGCGGTCGCTCCAACACCGCCCGCACCGCCGTCGATGAAGATTGTGTCGCCGGCCTTGACGCCGAGCAGACGAAGTCCGCGCTCACTCGTCTCACCGGCCAGGCCGGCCGCAGCCGCCACCGCCCAATCGATCGACGACGGTTCGGCCGCCCAGGAGTCCAACACGGCGTACTCCGCCTGAGTGTTCTGACCGCGGCCCAGCACGTCATCACCGACGGAGATCCCCATGACCCCCTCGCCGACCTCGTCCACTACGCCGGCGGCGTCGTACCCGAGGTAGCCCGTACCGACCATCGGTTGGCCACCTGACATGGCCCCGGCGAAAGTCTTCCAGTCGATCGGGTTCACGCTGGCCGCCCGCACAGCGATCCGGATCTGCCCCGGACCGGCGTGCGGAGCAGGAGCGTCTCCCCACTCGAGGACCTCGGGACCCCCGTAAGCCGTGAACTGCAACGCTCGCATCCGATACTCCTTCCAGATCAACGGGTCAGCCGCCGCTCCCCGAGTGGAGCAGCACCAGCCGCTCGGCAGAGCTCGCTAGGACCAATGCTCCACCTCGGCGGGCAGGTCGACTACACCACCAGCCAGATCACCGTCACCCTCGACCGGCCCGATAGCCCGCGAGTGGCACGCGCCCTCGAGCTGCTGGCCGAGGAACTCAACGCCACCCCAGCATGCCTGCCCGGGGACCGCCGCCGGCTGACCTACCAGGTCACTGCGGCATGAGTCTCAACACTGATCTTGTGGAAAGCGCCGGGATAAACCGGCATGGAGGAGGAGATGGAAGAGCTCCACGTCGAAGGGGTAGCGGCCCACGACGACCCCGAGTCATGCGTCGACGACCCGCAAGGGCGTGGCGAAGCGTTGACAGGGGCATGTGCAGGCCGGGCTATTGAGCCGCGAAATCAAGGTTTCGGGGTGCCGACGTTGTCACAAGGACGGAAGGCACTATCGCTGGTGGCGCTAGCGCGAGTCGCCAGGGGACCCCGCGCGGTCAAAGAACCAGGGCATGCACAGAACCTCCATGCGCGAGAACCGGGAGATCCCATGACTGCCCTCCCACCCGCAGGGGTGCGGGCCGCTCGGGGAAGGCGATGCCGTACGCCCGAGATGAACGGTTGTGGGAAGTCGGACAGCCCCATAGTACCTGCGAAGCCGCCGAACAAGGCCGCGAGAGCGGTTGCGGAGGTGGTGGAGGAAAGGGGGCTGGGCGAGGGGAACACGGTCAGCAAGACGCGCCCCGGACACAGGGCCGGAATGGGTGCGTCACATGCGCTGGCATCGTGTGCGCCGGGGAGGGCTTGGCCCAATCCGACGCTGGACCCGAGCTAGGAGCCCAGTGCGGTAGTTCCGCACGCTGGGATCTGTGCGGGGGGCCGCCCGAAAGGGCGGTCCCTACCGCGTCTCTACTTGAGGAGGTCTGAAGCCTACACAGAGAGCAACAAGTGATGACCAGAGCTGCGTGAGACATTGCCATAGAGGACGTTCCCTCCGGGTGTCGTTCCTTGGCGTCACCCCGTCGACGGCATTATGGACGCTGCAGAACCGATGAAGGGGGCGGCGGGGGATGAGCGAGCAAGCGCTACGGCCAACTGTCTTCGTGGTCATGCCTTACGGCGTGAAGCCGGACCCCGTCACACGCCTCGAGATCGACTTTGACGATGTTTGGGAAACGGCATTTCGGCCTGCGGCTGAGCGCGCCGGCGTGGAGCCGATCAGGGCTGACGAGGAGCGACTCGGCGGCTTTGTGCACCTGGCCATGTTCGAGCGGCTGCTTCTGGCAGAGATCGTCCTCGCGGATCTAACCCTTGCGAGCCCTAACGTTATGTATGAGCTCGGCATCCGTCACGCGACCCGACCGCGGGCCACTATTTCGGTGTTTGCGCGAGTCGGGCACTTGCCGTTTGATCTGTCTCCCATCCGCGCCATACCGTACCGACTCGACTCTGCTGGACGCCTGACCTCCGACGCGAGGTCGTCATTAGTCGACGAGCTAGCTGATCGTCTTCGTGGTGCGCTCACGGATACGGCCGCGGATAGCCCGCTCTTCCAATTGATCCAAAGTTACCCAGGTGTGACGCTGCCTCACGAGGCCACTGAGACGTTTCAGCGCCGGGTGCAAACTATAAGCACGCTAAGCTTGGCCATTCGGTCGGCCCCGTCACGATTGCCCAAAGAACAAGCGTTGGAGGAGCTGCGGGAAATAACGAATCAGCTTCTCCCCGGGGTTGGGACTCCAACTGACCTGTTCGTCGACCTACTGCTTGCGTACCGCGATATTGAGGCTTTTGATCAACTGATCACGCTGGTAGAGGCCTTGCCGGCTGCGGTACGTGAACATCCAACAGTTCGACAGATTACCGCTTTTGCACTCAATCGGCGGGGTACAACGGGCGATGATAGGCGAGCGATCGAGATTCTCCAGAAGCTCATTGATGAGGATGGTCCCGATCCCGAAACTCTCGGTCTCCTTGGCCGTGTTCATAAGGATCGGCACAAGCAGCTGGAACATAGCGATCCATTCCAAGCGGAGGCAGCACTTGAAGCTGCGATAGATGCCTACGAGCGAGGTTTCCGAGCCGATATGCGAGACTACTATCCTGGCGTCAACGCCGTTACGCTGCTCATGCTGGAAGGTAGCGAGGAGTCTTATCGCCGAGCTCGGGAGCTCTCACCGGTCGTTGCCTTCGCGGTTGCGGCGCGGCATGGGATCGAGTCCAGTGACTATTGGGACGTTGCCACCGTACTGGAGCTTTCCGTCGTGAATCTCGACGTCGCCAACGCTCGAGCCGCGGCTCGTCGCTTGGTGTACATGGGTGGCCCTCCTTGGCGGCTACGAGCGACTTCCGAAAACCTGCAGAGGCTTGGCGAAGCACATTCACGGCGCGTAGGTCCTCAGCCGTGGCTGGAAGAGATCGTTTCGCGGATCACGCCCAGTGACGCGGGATGACTACTAGTGCTCGCTCGGCTGGTCACTTCCGCGGCGTAGCAGGCATCAGTCGGACAAGAGACTCGACTCAGGTAACCCGACACGGCCACGCTAGCAACGTCGTCAAGGTGTCCGCCTCAGATGTCACTGGGGACAACGAGTCCGCCGCCGGTGGGTTCGCCATCTTCGCCGCAATGCCGTTCGACCCTGCTTTCGACGACGTCTTCTTTGTAGGAGTTACGGGAGCCGCTCGAATAGTTGGGGGGCGCCCCGTTCGAGTGGACCAAGTAATGCACGGTGGGGATGCTGTCGCGGAAACCCAGCGGCTGATCAGGCGCTGCAGGGTTGTCGTTGCGGACGTTTCGACCAGCGAGCCCGACGTGCTATACGAACTTGGCTTCGCTCAGGCTCTGGGCAA
>DATBZR010000023.1:0-2950 GCA_036513095.1 Candidatus Dormiibacterota bacterium
CGAGCGGGATCGAGCGGGTGTGCACCTCGAGGATCTTCCGGCGGCCCTCGCGGTCGGGCGGCTGCACGGCCACCCGGCGGTCAAAGCGCCCCGGGCGCAGCAGCGCGGAATCGAGGATCTCGGCCCGGTTGGTCGCGGCCAACACGACGACCGCCTCGACGGACTCGAAGCCGTCCATCTCGGTGAGGATCTGGTTGAGCGTCTGCTCGCGCTCGTCGTGGCCTCCGGAGATGTTGGGGCCGCCCGAGGACCGCGAGCGTCCGATCGCGTCGAGCTCGTCGATGAAGACGATCGAGGGCATCTCCTTCTTCGCCTCGATGAACAGGTCGCGCACGCGCGCGGCGGCGGGGGCAACTTCGGCGGCCACGACGAGCGCGAGCAGACGCTCAACCAGATCCTGACCGAGATGGACGGATTCACCGGCAACGAGGGCGTGATCGTGCTCGCTGCGACCAACCGGCCAGAGATCCTCGACGCGGCGCTGCTGCGGCCCGGTCGGTTCGACCGACGGATCTCGGTCAACCCGCCCGACCAGCGTGGGCGCGAGCAAATCCTGCGCGTCCACACGCGGTCGGTCCCGCTCGCCTCGGAGGTCGATCTCGCGAGCGTGGCCGCTTCGACGCCTGGGATGGTCGGAGTCGGGTCGCCCGGGGGAATCTCACCCCCGGGCTCCCACAGATCCCGGCGTGACAGTCTCCCGTCACCGGGCTCTTCTGATCAGCCGTAGGAGCGGACGATGCTCCAGTGAGCGAACAGGCCGGGCTGCCGTTGGAGCAGTCCGGCCCACCACCTGCTGAAGCGTTTGTGAGTCCGCAGTCGTTTGTATTTTCTCCCGGCCCAGCGCCTCAGGTAGGTGTTGACGCGCTTCAGGAGGGGATCGAGCGCGGTCCGGTAGAACCGGCCGTAGTAGCGGATCCACCCGGCGATGATGGGGTTCAGCCATCTCGCCAGGTCGTCTAGCGACAGGTCGGTGCGCCGGTGGATCCGCAGTTCGCGGAGCCGGGCGTTTTTGGCCTTCAGCGCCTCGGGACTAATCGCAGGCAAGAAACCGGTGAAGTTCCGGCCCTTGCCGCGTGCCCCCCGTGCCCGGAAGGCGAACCCGAGAAAGGTGAACGAGACGTGCTCGTGCTCCGCCCGGCGCTGACCGTCTTTGCAATAGACGATCCGCGTCTTGTCCGGGTGAAGCCGCAGGCCGACCTCGTTCATCCGCAGGGCGATCCGGCCGAGCACGACCTCGGCCTGGTTCCTGCTCTTGCAATGCACGACACCATCGTCGGCATAACGCTCAAACGGGCAGCCCGGAAACTCCCGGGCCATCCACGCATCAAACGCGTAATGCATGAACAGGTTCGCCAGGATCGGCGAGACCGCCGACCCTTGCGGAGTTCCTCTGCTGCGCTGCTCAAGAGAGCCGTCCGGGTGCTTCAGCGGGGCAGCAAGCCACCGCTTGACATACAGCAGCACCCAACTGGCGTCGGTGACCGCCTGCACCGCGCGGACCATGAGATCCCACGGCACCTCATCGAAGAACTTCTGGACGTCGAGATCGATCACCCAGTCGTACTTCCAGCACCGCTGCCGGCATATCGTGAGCGCATCATGAGCCGAGCGTCCCGGCCGATAGCCATAGGAGTCCGGATGAAACCTCGGTTCCACCAACGGCTCCAGAAACATGGCCACCACCGTCTGCGCGACCCGATCAGCGATCGTCGGTACACCCAGCATTCGGACCCCACCGCCGTGCGGTTTGGGGATCTGCACCGCTCTGACCGGGGGCGGGAAGTAGGACCCTGAACTCATTCGATTCCAGATCATGTAGAGGTTGTCCCTCAGATCGGCCTCGAACTGACCGAGATCCTGCTCGTCCACTCCCGGCGCTCCCTTGTTGGCCTTGACCTGTCGCCACGCCTCCCAGACCATCAGCCTGGGAATCGCAAACGACTTCTCATCGGGCCCTGGCATGCTGCTTCGCCTCCTCCCAGGACTCTCGCCCCGGTTGAACGAATCGACATTCCTGATCAGCCGGCCCCTTCGCTCCACCCCCACCCCAGCAAGCAGGAGCTTCACCACTAATACGGGCCGGTCCGCCAGCAAGCGCCGCGACCGGTACTCAATGCCTCCGGTTTCCGCCGTTGGCACGCTCCCTCTCGCCGCCCGTCGAACTGACCCGCAGGCCCGGACGGCCGCTTTCGACGCTCGCCTTCTCACGTTCCGTGCCAGAGCCGCAGACCAGGCTCACGCCGCCTTCACGCCGGGCACCACCTGGCCAGTCATCGGGACATCCGCCAGGCTCATCACGAGAGAACAGCCAGACCCCTCGCTTTTGATGCCACCTCAATTGTGCTAACGACGCATCAACAGCGCACGCCCACCCCAGAACCCCGGGCCGGACGCTTTCTGGAACGTCTTCCTGGTCCCCACCTGACGCGTCTAACCGCGCCTTCTCCGGATCGCTCACCACGACGGTCTTCAACCAACGCAGCATCCGGTGGTTTGACGCCCTCCCCCGAAGGACGACGCCGGAGGGCCAACAAGCCTCCATCTCCAGCACAGCACCGCCTATATAAAGAATTGCCTACATCAATCCTCCTTCAGCGTTCGTGACACACGGCTGTCGCACAAACCAAAGCCGCTGTACGAAAGTGACAACGGCATTTTTCGCCGACCTCACAGGAGCGCCTCAGGCGGCCGAACCGGACTCTCCGCGACCGAAAAGGCTCCCTCCGAAATCGTCGCTTTGTCGTGGATGCACAAAAAGTCGATGACCCCGAGGGTTTGTGCGACAGCCTCGCGACTCTGCGATGGGCGAATTGCGGTGGTTGCTCCCGGTCCCGCCGGTGGCTGATCCACGGAGTCGCGATCGCATCCATCACCCGCAATCGTCTGCCTGGGCGTGGGTGCGGTTATCGAGCGTTGAGATCACGGCGCACCGTGTCGCGGTCGAAGCCTG
>DATBZR010000024.1:0-2506 GCA_036513095.1 Candidatus Dormiibacterota bacterium
ACAGCGAGGTAGGTGATGACGACGCCGACGATGTCGAGGACCACGGGTTAGAACCTCTCCGGGTAGAGCAGCGCGACGAACAGGTAAGCCGTCACGATCAGCGCCACGATGCCCGTGATGATGTAAGGCAGCTGGGCCGACATCAGGGCAGCTCCTCGAGTCCGCGGATGTAGAGGAAGGCGAGCAGCGTCAGCAAGAGCGCCAGGCCTACCATCCAGAAATCAAGCGGCACAAGCCCGAGCTTAGGCGGGCAAGCGTCAATGGAGCATCAACGAAAGTCCGTGAACCAGCGGGCCGTTCGGCAGGCCCTTGTTAACGTTCGGTCGGCGCCAGGCCGAAGCGGTAGCCCCGCGTACCGGCGGTCACGATGACCTGGGGATTCTTGGGGTCGTCTTCGAGCTTCGTGCGGAGCCGCTGTACAAACGTGCGCAGGTAGTTGCGTTCGTCACCATATGAGGGCCCCCAGACCTCGCGCAACAGCGTGCGGTGGTCGATCACCTGCCCGGCGTGGCGGGCGAGCGCGGCCAGCAGACCGTACTCGGTCGGTGACAGCCTCACCTCATCCCCATCGCGCAGCACGACGCGACCGGCGAGGTCGACCGTCACGCTCCCGCTCTTGACGACGAGGTTCGGCCCGACCGCCGGCTGCGTCCGCCGCAACACGGCCCTGATCCTGGCCAGCAGCTCGTCGGCGCCGAATGGTTTCGCCAGGTAGTCGTCCGCGCCCATGTCCAGCGCACGAACTTTGTCCTGCTCGCCACCTCGCGCGCTGATCACGATGACCGATGGGATCCGCCGGCCTTCGAGGCCTTGAAGGATCTCCCAACCGTCCACGAATGGAAGCCCGATGTCGAGCAAGACCACGTCCCAGGCTCCACCGGTCTGGAGCTCACGACCGCCGGCCGCGCCGTCGCCGGCGGTCCGGGCTTCATGGCCGTCGCGCTCGAGGATCGACCGGATCGAGTTGCGCAGCGCCGGGTCGTCCTCGATGATGAGGATCCGGCTCACGCGGCGGGGGCTTCGGGCACGGTGAAGCGAAAGACCGCGCCGGGCTCAAGGCCGTCCTCGACCGCCACCGTTCCCGCATGCGCCTCGACCAAGCCCTTGACTATGGCCAGGCCCAGTCCGGTGCTTCCGGCCTTGCCGTCGCTCTCACCACGAAAGAAGCGCTCGAAGATGCGCTCCCGCAGCTCGCCGGGAACACCCGGGCCGCGGTCGATGACGCGAATCGTGACGAGCCCTGGCGTATCGCGCGAGACGCGCACCACCAGCGGGGTCTCGGGAGGTGCGAAGCGATCGGCGTTGGACAGGAGGTTGTCCAGGATCTGCCCGAGCCGGTCCCAATCGGCGAAGACCGCAGCGTGCGCGTCGCCTGAGTTCCAGTCGAGCTTTCGGCTAGGTGATGCTCGGTTAAGGCGGTCGGCGGCGGCGACGATCGCGTCGCCGACGTCGAGCGAGACCAGATCGAGCTCGAGGGCCCCGCTTTCGATCACCGCCATGTCGAGCATGTCATCTACGAGCGCTTTCAACCTCCGTCCTTCGGCTGCGATGGTCTGGAGAGTGCGTCGTGCCTCGGCCGGCGTCTCGGCGTTGCTGAGATCAGTGCTCTCGGTCAGGATGGTGCCCAGCGGCGTACGCAGCTCGTGCGACACGTTCGCGAGCAGGTCGCGGCGGAGCCGGTCCGCCTCCTGCAGGGATTTGATCTGCTGCTCGCTTCGGGCGAGCCGCAGCGCCGAGCTCGCCGCCTCGGCCTGCTCCTTGTTCAGCCGTATCAGCTCTGTGTTTGCCTCTTGCAGCTGCCGCGCGAGCGCCTCAGATTGCAGCAGCCCCTGGCGACGTCGGGACGCCAGCAGCCCGACCACGCCGGCGACGGCGAGGAAGGCAAGCAGGTTGACGATGTCCTGCTCGTCCGCGATCGTGAATGTATACAGGGGCTGCACGAAAAACCAGTCGACGCACAAGAAGCTGATGGCCGCACACAGCACGGCGGGCCACAGGCCGCGGATGACACCAACGACCGCGACGAGACCGAGGTAGATGAAAACGTAGTCGCGCTGCGTTTGGTGGCTGAATCGAACCAGTACGGCAGTCACGATCAGAGGGCCGCCGATCGCGACGACCCAGGTCAACCAACGCTCAGCCGTGCGCGCGGACATTTCGGAGCCGAGCCTAACGCGTGTGGCCAAGCGACGCTTCAGCGATATCTTCGTTGACTCGGCGTTGATGCCTCCGGAGCTACGGTCGAGTCGTGGTGGAGAGATCGGTGATCAAGATCGAGGATGCGTGGGCGGGCACCGACCGGGAATCGGCCAGCCGGGCTTCGAAGCGGTCTGATCCGCACCGGCGCCGCAATCTCCGCATAGCTATTCGGCAGCTGGAGCGAGCCGAGCTCTACCTTGTCGCCCTCTATTCGCTCGACCTTGCCGAAGAGGGCGTCGAGGGGGCGGTGGATGACGTGATCCGCGACTTGCGGGGATTACGCCAGCACCTGGTCCGAATCAAGCTC
>DATBZR010000025.1:0-7711 GCA_036513095.1 Candidatus Dormiibacterota bacterium
CAACCTGATGGCGGGGATTTTGGGTGCGAGCTGACGAGCGAGTGTCGACTTGCCCGAGGCTGGAAGGCCACAGATCAGCACGAGCCGCGTCGATGACTTCACCATGTACGATTTCTAACATCGTCGTTCAATGTTGGGCGGCGTACGTTGGCCTGGTGCCCCAAGGTGAGCCGACCTGAGCTGAGGAGCCCGGCTACCTTGGACGATTTGGACCTGTATCTCGGTGTGAACTTAGCAGCCGAGCGCCGAACCCCCTCCCTTAATAGATCCATCCCGGCCATGTTGAGCCAGGTCACCGCCGCCTGCCCCGTATTTCCTTAAGGTGTACGGACTTACCGCCTGTCCCAGCTGCCCGACAACTCGGGCTAGCCGCCGATTCTGATCGTCCCCAGGCTGAGGCGGCAAAAGCCCGCAGCGGGCCGGAGCGAGTTTTGCCCTCTTACAGCATCAACTTGAACTCGGAAGTTGGGCAGAGAAAATACCTTCGCGTGTCGCTCGCCGTCCGCAATCTTGTATCACCCCCTTGACACAACGCCCACTGACATGATCTACTTGTACCGTCGCGATGATACAAGTGAATCAAGTAGCGGCCGCAGTGGCGGGCTTTCTGGCTGTGCTAGTCCTAGCCGCTGGTGGCGCAGTGCTGGCTCGCGCATGGCTCGCGCCGCCTTCCCTGGCTGGGGGCATGGTTGCCGAGTCGGTCCCGACTCCACGGCGGGTCATCCTTTGGCGCATAGCCGGGCTGGTGGTGGGGCTGGCCGGCGGGTACCTGGTCAGCAACGTAAATCTCGGGATTGGCATCGGACCGCTGCTTTCGATGCCCGTGATCGGTGGCGGCGTTCTTGCCGGAGTACTTGTCGGTGAGCTGACCGCACCCGGTCCTGGCCGCACTCCAACTCGGCAGGCTCAACTCGAAATCCGCCAGGTGACGGACTACCTGCCGCGCCGGATGCTGATCCTGGTCGGGTTCATCTCCGCGCTGCTAGCTCTCGTGCTCTGTGTGACGACACTCGTCGCCGTACCAGACGACCTTGGTCGGGCGGGACGTGCTCTGAGCGTTGTGTGCGCGGATGGGACGACCTCTCAGCGGAGCCCCTGGCCAGGAATCTATTACTCGGCGCCGACGGCCGTGGTGGTCTTGCTCGGATTCATTCTCGCGGCGCTTACCGTTCGTCGAATTGCACGTCGACCGAGGGTCAGCACGGATTCCGCCTCCCGGGCATTGGAAGATGCGATCCGCCGTCAAACGGCCTTCACAGTAAGCGCGGCCTACGGAGTCCTGGTCGCCGGCCCATTGACTGGAATCGGGCTGATCTCCGGGCTGACGCTATTGGACAACTGCGGGCCGTTGATGGTCCACGCTGGGGGTTGGGCATTGGTCGCCATCGGCGTGGGGGCACTGGTCGCTCTTTGCTGGTTCATGCTCGCGATCCTGTTCCCGCGTTTGACGGGACCGCCGCCGTTTCCCGAGCCCAGCGAGGGATGACTGAACTGCCTGCGATCGTCGTCGACATGACGAGCCCCGTACCTCCTTTCGAGCAGATCCGCGCCCAATTCTTCACGTTGATCTCCAACGGAGTTCTCCACCGCAACGACCGGTTGCCCCCCGTCCGCCAGCTGGCCGCCGACCTGAGGCTGGCCGTCGGCACCACTGCCCGCGCCTACCGTGAACTGGAGGCCGCCGGGCTGGTCCGCACTCGCCGCGGCGGGGGAACCCGGGTTCTGACCTCTCAAGCAGCGCCACCGGAAAGGCGTGCCGCCCTGGTGCACGAACGAGCTCGCGCCTTCGTGCAGCAAGCGCGGCTCCTCGGCGCCACCGACAGCGACCTGATCGCGGCAGTGAACGACGTTCTCGGCTGACTCAGATTGGTCTGGCTGGAACGAGAGCGGCACTCGGCCGGGCACTTGGTATGTTCGCCCACAGAGATCCGGGAGGATGCTGGGCCTTGCTGCGTGAGCGTCACCGCTCGCGAAGTCCGGACCTCGGCCACGGTTCTGGACAGGATCGACCCCGCGTGGGCATTCGGCATCGCGTCCCTCGCGGTGGTGGGAATTTCGCAGACGGTCTGGCAGGCGGCAGTGGCGGTGTTCGTCTGGAACCTGCTGCTGTGGAGCGGCGAGATCCTCTGGTTCACGTTGCTCGGACTGACGGTTCCCAATCAGCTGCGCGGTCGGGTCCGCAGCATCGACTTCCTGGGTTCCTACTGGATGATCCCGCTCTCCATGGCGCTGACCGGACCGGCCGCTACGATTCTCGGACCGCGCACGGTACTCGTCGGCGCGGGACTCGGCGGAGCCGCGGCGGTCCTGCTGACGCTCGCGGTGCCCGGTGTACGCAAACCGAAGTACCTGTCGGAAGCCGCGCGCTAGCCCTATCTTCTTGCGCATGGCGATAAGTGCGCGAGCGCTCGTCCTCGGCGGCGGCGGCGTCACCGGCATCGCGTGGGAAACGGGTCTGCTGGCGGGCCTCGCGGAGGCCGGGATCGATTTGACCTCGGCGGACCTGGTCGTCGGCACGTCGGCCGGCTCGATCGTCGGCGCCCAGATCTTGAGCGGCGTGAGCTTGAAAGACCTCTACAACACGCAGCTCGCCGAGCCCACCGGGGAGATCGCGGCGAAGATGGGCACCACCACGTTGCTGCGTTTCGCCGCGGCGATGCTGTGGCCCGGAGGCGAGCAGCAGGGACGGGCGCGACTTGGCCACGCGGCATTGAGAGCTCGCACCGTGCCCGAGTCGGAGCGTCTGGCCGTCATCAAGCAGCGGTTGCCGTCCGATTCGTGGCCCGAGCGCCGGCTGCTCGTCACCGCGGTCGACGCCGAGACCGGTGAGACGCGGGTCTTCGATCGCGACAGCGGCGTCCCCCTGCTCGAGGCGGTGGCGGCCAGCTGCGCGGTCCCACTTGTCTGGCCCCCTATCTCGATCGGCGGTCACCGCTATATCGACGGCGGAGTGCGCTCCATCACCAACGCGGACCTCGTGGTGGGTTGCGACCGGGTCGTCGTGGTGGCGCCGGCAACGTTCGCGCTGCGACGGAGCAGCCGCATTGAAGACCAGCTCGCATCCCTTGGGACAGGCATCCGTTCGGTGGTGATCAGCCCCGGCTCAGAGGCGCGCCAGGCCATCGGACGCAACGTGCTCGATCCCGCTCGTCGAGTTGCCTCCGCCCGCGCGGGCCACGCGCAGTCAGCAGCCGTTGCCGCATCCGTCGCGGCAGCCTGGAAATAGATGGCCGGCATACATCAACCATTGGAAGGAGGAGCTGTGACCACACCCGAAGCCAACGTCCCCGAGGTGAGCACCCCGCGAGTGCACCTGGAGCACCGCCTCGTCCTCAGCCATGACTCCCACGCGACAGTCCACGGCACCGGAACCATCGCGCACTTCAACACGTGGCTCGCGGTCAAGATCACGAAGACGGTCGGAACCATGTGGATCGCCTACCTGTTCGCCGCGATCGCCCTCGTATCGCTGCCGGCGGCCCTGCAGTCGAAGAACGTCATCATCATCATCGCCTGGATCGCTCAGACGTTCTTCCAGCTCGTCCTGCTGCCGATCATCATCGTCGGCCAGAACGTGATTCAGGCCACCAACGACGCTCGGGCGGAAGCCGATCACGAAACGCTGGCAGCGGTCCACAGGCTCACCGTCGAGGTTCACGCGATCAACGAAGCGCAGTCCGCGATCCTCCGGCAGCTGCAGGCGACCGGCGCTTGAGACCGACGGAGGGCGCCGGCTAAGCCGCGGGTCCGCTCCCGTTGGCGGCGACGCCGCTCTCGGGCTCGAGCAGGAGGTCGACGCCCTCGACGATCGGCGCGGCGCGCAGGGCCTCGGCGATCTTGCCCAGCGTCGCGTTGGACACCGGCCGTCCCCGGCGCGCCGCCGAGATCGTGCCGACGCTGATGCCCGACGCTCTCGCCAGGGCCGTGGCGTTCCAGCCGCGCCGCGCAAGCTCGCGGTCGAGGCGGTTTGGGTCCATTCGAGTACTCACCTCTGCTTAGTACCGGGCGGGGTAACACCGGCCGGTCTATTCTTCAGCCGGTACAGAGGATGGCAAGCCTCCGTCTGACCCGGCGACAGTGGAGGATCTACCTGACCGTGTGGCTGGTGGCGCTCGCGGCCGCCACCGGCGCCCTCGTCGGCGTTGCGGCGCCGCGGCTCCTTGCCAGGCCCGCGGCGCCGCCGGCGACGCTCAGCGGCGGCCTGATCCTCAACCCCTCGGTGCCGGCTCCGGCCTTCACTCTGCGCGACCAGAGCGGGGCGATGATCTCTCCGGCCTCGCTTCGGGGTCGCGTGGTCGCCCTGACCTTCCTGGATACACAATGCCTCAACCTCTGTCCTCTCCAGGCGAGCCTGCTCGGCACGGTGCAGTCGGACCTCGGCTCTGGCGCGCATTTCTCCGTTGTGGTGGTGAGCGTCAGGCCCGAAGCCGATACGCCCGCCAACATCGCGGCCTTCGCCGGCGCCCATGGACTGAAGGCCGGGTACTACTGGCTCACCGGGACAAGGCAGCAGCTGGCGAGCGTATGGGACAGCTACGGCGTCGGCGTTCAGGTCGCCAACGGCGATCTCGCACACAGCTCGATCATCTATCTGATCGACCGCAACGGGGCCGAGCGCATTGCGTTCGCGGACGTCCCGGACATCGCTTCCGTGGAGACCGATGTGAGGTTTCTCGGAGCCGGCTGAGGCCTCTCGGTTGATCTCGGGTAGGTCGCGGATGCCCAACAACTTTCAATCCTCTTACAAATAGTTTTGGGCATTTACAACTTCTTCAGAGTTTGTTATGGTCGCGTTTCATATGGTTGCGGGGGGTAACAACCGAGGGATGGCGATGCGCCTTGTCGTGCTGGTGCTCACCGTCGGCATCTTTTCGGGGCTGCTCGCTCTCTTCATCGGCGGATTCGTAATCCGCGTACCTGAGTCCTTGACCGCGTCGCCCGCCACGGTGGCGCAGGGAAGCACGCCGGCACAGAACGCCTTCATCCACCTCGAGACGGTGGCGTCGGTGGATACCGCAATCACCTTCCCGCGCCCCGGCGATCCCAATCCCTCCTGGGTGAGCTACCTGCCCACGACGATCCTGAAGGTGCCGGCCAACTCCACGGTGACGGTGCAGATCGACCAGGAGGACGGTGCGTCAGGGTTGCGGAACCCGTTCTGGGCGCAGGCACAGGGAATCGTGGGCGGAACCTTCCACATGACTTACTTCGACGACCAGGGCAACCCGCAGGAGGGCGACTTCAGCTCGATCCCGGATCCGGCGTCCGCCGCCCACACGTTCGCAATTCCTGACCTCGGCGTCTTCGTACCGCTGGAGGGCATCAGCGACGCCGCCCCCGCGGGAAGCATGAACGTGATCACCTTCTCGTTCAAAACCGGCAAGGCCGGCGTCTACCACTGGCAGTGCTTCGTCCCGTGCGGGGCGGGCACCATCTATGGCAACGGCGGTCCGATGCAGACCCTCGGCTACATGGCCGGCTTTCTGATTGTCCAGTAGGCGCATGATCCGGCCCAACCGCACGCACGCGCTCCGCCTCCTCATCGCGTGGGCGGTGCTGAGCGTCATCGGCGTGGTTATCGGCCTCCAGCTTTCGCTGCCGCCGGGCAGCCAGTCTCAGCAATCAATCGACCAGAGCGGGCTGCTCAAGCTGATGATCATCCTCTCGACCCCGGTCTTCGTCGGCGTCGTCCTGTTCATCCTCTACTCGGTTTTCGCATTCCGACAGAAGCGCGGCGCGCTCGAGGACGGGCCTCGGAGCTACGGCAACCTCCGCCTCCAGGTCGCGTGGGTTGCGATCACCGCGGTGGTCGTGCTCATCCTCGCCGGCATCGGCATCAGCCAGTTGAACGCGGCCGCTAACGGGACGAACTTCACGAGCTCCAGCGCGCCGGCCCTGGCCACATCAGGAGATGTCGGCACCACCGAAGGACACGCCCTTCAGGTTCAGGTGATCGCGCAGCAGTGGTACTTCACCTACCGCTACGCGGACTACTCAGGGGTCGAATCGCTGCACCTGATGCTGCCGGTGAATGCGAATGTCGTGTTCCACATCACCTCCACCGACGTCCTCCACTCGTTCTGGGCGTACCAGCTCGGGGTCAAGGCCGACGCCAACCCTGGTGTCGACAACGTCACGTACGTGACCACGCTGCAGACAGGCTCTTTCACCGTGCGCTGCGCGGAGCTCTGCGGAATCTGGCACGGCGCCATGTCGGACACCAGCGGCGCGGTCGTCAGCCAGGCCGACTTCGCGACCTGGATCACGCAGCTCCAGAAGGACAACCTCAGCATTCCGCTGCCGCCCTACGCGCCCTATTACTTTCCGAGCCCGCGGGTGAAGGGGACCTAGGCATGGCCACCGCGACGATGGGCAGCGGCGGTCCGGCGCTCCAGGCCAGCGAGCGCCAGATGGTGCTCCCCACCAACCTGCTGACCGGCATCGTCCTGGCGGCCGCCGGCTACTACGTCGGCGTGCAGATCGGCAACGGTCTCGGCTTCAACGACCAGCTCAACACTGGAGTCCTGCTCGGTTACACGTTCGGGACCCTCCTGTTCCTGGTCGGCATCGGCTTCGCCAACTATCCGCTGGCGCGTCTGTTCGGCTGGCCGATCGCGCCACAGTCCGCAGGCGACGAGTATCGCGGCGCGTGGCGCTTCCTCAACCTGAGCCTCGACCACAAGGTGATCGGAATCCAGTACCTGGTCGCGATGCTGATGGCAATGTTCTTCGGCGGCATCGGGGCGATGCTGATCCGCACCAACCTGCTGTCGCCCGATCAGCTGGTCGTGCCACCCGACAAGTACCTCGTCCTGGTGAGCATGCACAGCGTGATGATGATTTTCGTCGCCAGCGCGGCGATCGTCGGGCCGTTCGGAAACTTCTTCGTCCCCTACATGATCGGCACGAACCGCATGGCGTTCCCACGGCTGGAGGCTCTCTCCTTCTGGCTCGTTCCGCCCGCGATCATCATCTTGCTCGCGGCCCCACTCTTCGGCGGCTTCCCCACCGGCTGGACCGGTTACGCGCCGCTCTCGGAGCAGGCGGGTCAGGGCTTCGACAGCTACATCGTCGGCTTCACGCTGATCGGTACCGCCCTGTGCGTGTCGGGGATCAACATGCTCACCACGGTCATCAGCCTCCGTGCTCCGGGCATGACGTGGACCAGGCTGCCGATCTTCGTGTGGGGCGTGTTCTCCGCGTCCATCCTCGGCACGTTCGCCGCCCCCATCCTCGCGAGCGCGCTGATCATGCAGGGGCTCGACCGCTCGATGAACACCTCGTTCTTCATCTCGTCCAACGGAGGCAGCCCGTACCTGTGGGAGAACCTCTTCTGGTTCTTCGGACACCCCGAGGTCTACATCTTCATCCTGCCTGCCTTCGGAATCGTGATGGAGCTCATCCCTCACTTCGCGCGCAAGCCGCTGTGGGGCTACAAGACCGCGGTTGTCGGACTGCTCGGCGTCACGCTCCTGAGCTGGTTCGTCTGGCAGCACCACCTGTTCGTGAGCGGCATCGCGCCCGCGCTCCGTCCTTTCTACATGCTCTCGACGGAGATGATCTCCATCCCCACCGGCATCGTGTTCCTTGTCGCCTTCGGAACTCTGTGGCGCGCCAAGATCTCGATGACGGTGCCGATGCTCTTCTGTCTCGGCTTCCTCTTCAACTTCCTGATCGGAGGCTTGTCAGGAGTCTTCCTGTCCGACGTCCC
>DATBZR010000026.1:0-2296 GCA_036513095.1 Candidatus Dormiibacterota bacterium
CGCCTCGGCTAGCAGGCGTTCGTGGTTGCGCTGGGTCGAATCCGCATCAGCATCGGCGATGACCACGTCGATGCCGGCTCCGGCGAGGACCTGGGCGATGCCGCCCCCCATATAGCCAGCTCCGACAACGGCCACCATCGAGATGTCAGTCTTCACAAGTCTCTACCTTCTTTGTTGGTTGATACGTCTGCGCTCGTGGGCTTCGTGGTTGATACGTCAGCATTCGTAGGCACTGAGCGCCTCGACCTTCGCGTTGGACGACGAGGTGGAGTCGAACTCGTAGCCGAGCCACTCCTTCGCCAGGCGCCGGGCTAGCTCAATGCCGATGACCCGCTGGCCCATGCAGAGCACCTGAGCGTCGTTGCTCAGGACGGATCGCTCGACCGAGAAGCTGTCGTGAGCGGTCACGGCGCGAATCCCCTTGACCTTGTTCGCGCTGATGGCCACCCCCAGTCCGGTGCCGCACACGAGGATCGCCCGGTCGGCACGTCCGTCCGCGATCATGCGAGCAGCCTCGACGGCGACGTGCGGATATGCCGTGTGCTCGTCGGCCGTGACGCCGACATCGGTGACTGTGCTTACTCGCGGGTCTGCCTCGAGGTCAGCCTTGATCCGTTCCTTGTACTCAAATCCCGCTTCGTCGCATCCGACGACCATTCGCCACGTCCTGCTCATCGCGTCTCCTTCAACTCGGCCTGGTGGGATTCACGCCGCTGAGACGTGTACGCGAAGAATGGCCACGATCTTCGCGAATGACACCGCACCGGGATCGGGCGTGCCGATGCTCTTTTCGGCGTGGGTACGCGACCGGCCACGCTTGGCGGCGAAATCTGCCGTTCCGCGGGCCGCCTCCTCGGCAGCTGCGACCGCCTCCGCCCACGCGGGTCCAAGACCCTTTCCCTTCGCCGCAATCAAGGTGTCCCGGAAGGGGATCGCCGCGTCGACCATGGTCTTGTCGCCGACATCGGCCCCTCCGAGCGAGATAATCGCGCCGATGGCCTCGCTGACCGCGCGGACCACGACGTCCTGGCCGGGATCCGACTGGTCGTCCAGAAGGCGGGCTGCGGTTCCGATCGCCGTGCCCCAGAGCGCACCGGACGTACCGCCCGCGCGCTCGGCCCATGCGTCACCGGCCCGAATGAGGAGAGTCCGTGCGCCGGCCCCGGCCGCAGCCGCAGCCTGGGCGGACTCATCCGCCGCTCGGGCGCCGCGCACCATGCCGATGCCATGGTCGCCGTCACCGGCCACCGCGTCGATGCCACCCAGGTAGGACTCGTTGTCCACGAGCATCTGGTGTACGTCGGCCAGCGCGCCTGCGAGCCGTCCGGCGAGGGCCCGGGACGCTTCGCTGCTCTCGGGGATCGCGGTGATCTCGTCGTCGTCCTGCTTGTCCTCCGACACGCGCTGCCGGTCGGCCATCGCGCCCTTGCGGAAGGCCGGGGTATCGCAGGGGGCGATCCACAGTCGCTCAAGATCCTCGTCGAGCCACATCACCGTCAGGGAGAGACCGGCCATGTCAAGGCTGGTGCACTGCTCGCCGACCTCGGGATCGACGATGGTGTAGCCCCGCTGCTCGAGCAGCTCGGCGACCCTACGGTAGGCGACGAACAGCTCCTCGTACTTCACGGTGCCCAGACCGTTGAGAAGGACGGCGATGCGTCGTCCATCGTCCTGCGGCTTCTCGACCAGCACCTTGTCTACGAGCATCTGAGCGATCTCATCCGCGGTGGGCAGGTCGACATCGGCGATGCCGGGCTCGCCATGGATACCGAGCCCGACGCTCATCTTGCCGTCGGGGACGGTGAAGAGCGGGTGGTCGGCACCGGGGAGCGTGCACCCGGAGAAGGCGACACCCATCGTGCGCGTTCGATCGTTTGCTCGTTGCGCGACCCGTTCGACGTCGTCCAGGCTCATGCCCTCCTCGGCGGCGGCGCCGGCAACTTTGAAAACCGCAAGGTCGCCGGCGATACCTCGGCGCCTGTCGCGCTCGGCCCGAGGCGCGGACGCGACGTCATCGGTCACGGGCAGGATGCGTACGTCGATTCCTTCGGCGCGCACCCGCTCGGCTGCTTGCCCGAAATGGAGGACGTCACCGGTGTAGTTGCCAAAGCTGAGGAGTATGCCGCCTCCTCTGTTCGCCGCCTTGAGTACGGAATACACCTGGGAGGCGGAGGGCGAGGCGAAGATGTTGCCGCACGCAGCGCCGTGTGCGAGGCCGGGCCCAACCCAGCCGGCGAAGGCGGGATAGTGGCCGGTGCCTCCGCCTATCACCACGGCGACCTGACCCGGTTCGGTC
>DATBZR010000027.1:0-4979 GCA_036513095.1 Candidatus Dormiibacterota bacterium
CGCGGGGTCAGAAGGTGACGACTGCGCCGCCGGTGGAAAAGGACGACGGCAAGGTGATCAACTTGATGGAGGCGTTGCGGCGCAGCCTCGCCGGCCAGGGCAGCGGCTCGAAGGAGCGCGCCGAGCGTTTCCTCGAGCGCACGAAGGGCAAGGCTATCGCCAAAGCCAAGCCCAAAACGAAGACGAGCGCCGCATAGGGTGCGTTTCAAAATAGAATTAGGAGATAACGACATTAAAGCATTGGTTTACAGCGGACCGCGCGACGTCCGGGTGAAGAATGTGACGGACGCAAAGATTGAACGGCCGACCGACGTACTCGTCAGGATCACGAGCAGCAACATCTGTGGCTCAGACCTGCACATGTACGAAGGCCGGACCGACATGGAAGAAGGCAAAGTCCTCGGCCACGAGAATCTTGGCCGGTTCGTGGAGGTGGGCGAAGTCGTGGACCGGATCAAGGTCGGCGACTGGGTGTGTCTGCCTTTCAATGTTGCTTGCGGCTTCTGCAAGAATTGTGAGGCGGGTCTGACTGGGGCGTGTCTTACCAGCAATCCTGGAACGGCCGGCGCGGCTTACGGTTTCGCAGGCATGGGGCCATACAGCGGAGGACAAGCTGAATACCTGCGTGTTCCCTACGCCGACTTCAACTGCCTCAAGCTCCCTGACGATGCGCAGGAAAAAGAAAACGACTACGTCATGTTGGCCGACATTTTTCCCACTGGCTGGCACGCCACCGAATTGGCGGGCGTAAAGCCTGGGGAGTCAGTCGTCATTTACGGATGCGGTCCGGTCGGGCTGATGGCCGCTCACGCCGCCATGATCAAGGGCGCCAGCAAGGTTATGATTGTGGATCCTCATCCCGATCGGCTCGCGTTGGCGGAAGACATCGGCGCCATCGCGGTTGATTATTCAAAAGGGTCGGCGTGCATCAAGGCGTTCTCCGAGACCGATTTTACCGAAGACCTCAAGAAGTTCGACGTGCCGACGCTGGTCCTTCACGGCGACGACGACCAGATCGTGCCGATCGGCGCCGCGGCTCTCCACTCATCAAAGCTGGTCAGAAACGCGACCCTGAAGATCTACGCGGGCGCACCTCACGGCCTCGCGTACACGCACAACGACCAGCTTAACGTCGACCTATTGGCATTCCTCAAGACTGAAGAATTGTCCCGGTGAACTGTGAACAAGGAGTTGACTTATGGAACGACGTGATCTGCTCAAGAGGGCCGCGTGCCTCGCAGCATGGTCAGGATTCCGGGCATCGCAGGCCGGAGCCGCTGAAACCGATCAGCCCTCGGCAGCCCCCAGAAGCGAGAAGACCGGCCAGCCCTCGCCCGAAATCGGATCTGCCCCCACGGAAATTCGCAAGGGCAACATGCTTTACCGCACGCTCGGACGCACCGGCGAGCGGGTTTCCGCGTTCGGTCTTGGCGGCCACCACATCGGCCTCGTGAAGGAGGAGCAGGACAGCGTCAAGCTCGTCCGCTCCTCTATCGACCGCGGTATCACCTTTATGGACAACTGCTGGGACTACCACAACGGCAAGAGCGAGGAGTGGATGGGCAAGGCCCTGCGCGACGGCTACCGCGAGAAGGTGTTCCTCATGACCAAGATCGACGGACGCACCAGGCAGTCGGCCGCCAGCCAGATCGACGAATCGCTCAAGCGGCTGCAGACAGACCACATCGACCTAATGCAGATCCACGAGAACCTGCGAATGGAGGACGCTGACCGCTGCTTCGCCGAGGGCGGGGCGATCGAAGCCCTTGAGGAGGCAAAGAAGGCCGGCAAAGTTCGCTACATCGGCTTTACCGGCCACAAGGATCCCGTGGTCCACAACCGAATGCTGGATATCGCCGCCGAGCACAAGTTCCATTTCGACAGTTGCCAGATGCCGCTCAACGTGCTCGACGCCACTTTCCGAAGCTTCGCCCAGCATGTCGTACCGAGACTTCTAAAAGAGGGAATAGCCGTCCTTGGCATGAAACCCATGGCCAACGGCGCCATCGTCCAGAACAAGATCGCTACGCCGAAGGAATGCCTGACCTATGCCCTCACGCTTCCGACCTCGGCCGTGATTACCGGCATCGACAGCATGGACGTGCTCGAGCAGGACCTAGAGATCATGAGGGATTTCAAGCCGCTCGACGGCGGCCAGATGCGCGAGCTGCTGACCCGGACCATGAAATCCGCCCGGACCGGCAATTACGAGAAGTTCAAAACCGGCACCGTCTACGACGGCACCGCCAGCCACCCCGAGTGGCTGGGCTGAGGCGCGCGCTTGGGGCACCGGACTTCGGCATTCGCGGCCGGACTGCTTGAAAGGATAACAAGAGCCGTGGCACCTACGTGCTCGGCGGTAGCACAATCACTTTCAAGGGTGGGCACCTCGATGGACAGGCGGCGCGCTCCGTCGGTGGTGGACGATTCAACATCGGCGCTACCGCGTGTGAACCGAGGCGGGACTGATCCGCGACCTCCCGCGGTGATGGGCGCGCCTTGAAAATCGGCCCCATCGCGGAGACTCTTCGAGAGCGGGTCGCCCTGCTCCTCGGCATCGGGCCACGGCCTCTTCTCGAGACCCACAGCACCCTGCTCCTGGCGCAGGCTCTCATGGTCGCGGCTAAGGTCGGTCTCTTCGAGGCGCTCGCCTCCTCCGCCCTCAAGGCGGCCGACGTGGCGGCGCGCTGCGGCACCGAAGAGCGTGCCACCGCGAAGCTGCTCTCCGTCCTCGAGGCCACCGGATACGTCAAGACGTCGGCCGGGCGGAGCTACCACCTCACGGCCGACGCCCGAAAATGGCTGCTACCGGGAAGCGAGCAGTCGCTCCACGAGAGCTTGCTCTTCAGATTCGTGGAATGGGGCTGGATCGGAGGCCTGGAGAGCTTCGTCCGCTCCGGTCGGCCGCTCGACATCCACTCCGGAATGTCGGCTCCGAATTGGAACCTCTACCAGCGCGGCATGCGATCCCTGGCGGCGGGGCTGGTCCGCGAGGTCGCCTCGAGGACCCCGGTCCCGAACGGCGCTCGCACGATGCTCGACCTCGGTGGTTCCCACGGACTCTTCTCCGTCGCCCTCTGCCGCCGGCATCCCGGACTGCACGCCGAGGTCCTCGACCTTCCCGACGCGGTGGCACAGGCGGCCCCGCTGCTCGCCCGGGAGGGGTTGGGGAACCGCGTGAAGATCCGGGCCGGGGACGGGCTCAAGGAGGAGCTCGGCGCGGACGCGTTCGACCTCGTCTTCGTCTCGAACCTCCTGCACCACTTCGAACCCTCCCAGAGCCGGGACGTGATCCGGCGGGTCGCTCGTGCCCTGCGGCCCGGCGGCATCTTGGTGATCCAGGAGCTGTTCACTCCGTCCTCGGCCGGACAGGCCGGTCAGGTAGGCGCTCTGGCGAACCTCTACTTCGCTCTCACGAGCGCGTCCGGCACGCTGTCGGTTGGCGATCTGGCAGCCTGGGAGAGAGAGGCGGGCCTCAGGCCGAGGCGGCCGGTGCGGTTCGCGACGCTCCCGGGAGCCGGCCAGCAGAACGCGGTGAAGCCCGGATCGCCGATTTGAAAAACGAGATCGTCATGGCCGCTCCCGCTGCCGCATTGCGCGACGCTTTCGCGTAGCGACCGTCGGATCCGGGGCCTGTCGACTCCCCTTTGACGGCGCGGCCAAACCCCCGCGAGTTCCGCCGACCCGGTCCCCCAACGAGAGAGAAACGGCGCTGGCGACCAGGAGAATGTAGGGGCGCAATGGGAATTGCGGCAGGCGCTGGCGTTCGCAGACCAGCGCCTCGACGGCTACGATTTCTCCGCGCATGCACACGTCGACCCACGTTGACCCCGGGGTGACTCGCCTTCAGGCTGCTTTTCGAACGAGTACCGGCAGCAGCCGCTCCGCATCGAGGTAGTCGATGAGGAACGGCGAGTCCACCGGGCCTTCGCCCGGCCTGCCGCGAGGAGGCGGGATCGCGGAGCGGTGCGCCGGAGTCCGTCCGAAATAGATCTCTGCCGGCGTCGCCCCGTCGAGACCCTGATGCGGACGGAAGTGGGCGTAGTGGAGGAGGCCCATCTCGATCTTCGCCATGAGATCTTCTGCCACGAGCGGCCCCATCAGGCGAAGGCCGAGCGCGTCCTTCAGGGTCTTCCAAAGGCGTTCGATCAGCGCGATCGAGCCCTTCTTTCCGATCGCCCCGAACCTTTGCTTCACCCCAAGCCTTAGCAGCTTCCGGCGGAAGACCTGGCCCGTAAAGCAGCGAGCCTGATCCGAGACGAAGTGCGACGGCCGTCCATGGCGCCGTGCCGTCCTCGAAACCAGCCGGGCGATTTCAGCGGCGGAAGCCTCCTTGGAAAACACTCTGGCCGAGAGCGGCATTCGCGAGAACGCATCGAAGACGACCGCGACCTTGAATGTCACGATCCCGAACAGGCCTTTCACGTCCGTCAGATCGACCATCCAGACGTGATTCGGGCGCTTTGCCCTCACGGCTCGCGGAACCGTCGAAGGCTTCTCCGGCACTCGTGGCACCGGCCAGTGCTCCTTGCGAATCCGCGCTACCGTCCGTGCCGAAAGCTTCCAGCCCGCATGGGCCAACGTCCGTGCGATCAGATCGCTTCCTCCGAAGCCGGCCAGCTCCATCGTCTTCACGACGGCTCTGACGACGTCGGCGAAGCGCCGGACGGGCGGATTCGGAGCAACCAGGGGACGCGGAACCTCCCCGTCAGGTCTCGTCGTCTCCATCTCCCATCGTGCGACCGTCTCGGCCGACACTCGGAACATCGCCGCTGTCTCGCGTTGCGAGAGGCCGAGGAAGCTCCGGATGCGCAGGATCCGGAAGCGCTGCTCGGGCGGGTAATGCGGGCGCTGGCGTTCGGGCACCTTGTCCCAGCGCGCCCCGAGGATTTCGGCAGCCTCGCGCATCATTCTGAGAAGCAGGACCTGCTCCTCGGCCTTTTCGAACATCCTCGCAGCCGTCACACCCGACTCGCGCA
>DATBZR010000028.1:0-44119 GCA_036513095.1 Candidatus Dormiibacterota bacterium
GCGTCGGACACGCATATGGCGCCGTCGCCCTGCCCATGACCGTGTTCGTCCACGCCGACGGCACCATCGCGGCACGCCACCTCGGCCAGCTCGATGACGCCGTCCTCGCGGCTCAGCTCGCGACTCTGGGAAACTAGGTCCCTCATGGCTTCCATCACGATGTTTCGCCGGCTGGCCGTCCTGACGGCGGTGTTTGCCTACCTGCAGATCGCCCTGGGCGGTGTAGTGCGCGTTTCCGGCTCGGGGCTCGGATGTCCTGACTGGCCCCTGTGCCACGGACGTCCGTACCCGCCGGCGAACCTGCACGCGATCATCGAGTACTCGCATCGGACCGTCGGCAGCCTGACCGGGGTGCTCATCTTCGCGACCGTGATCCTCGCCTGGGTGGTCTGGCGCACCCGTCGCCCAGTCGTGGCCTGGCTTGCGACCGCCTCGTTGATCGGCGTGGTGGGGGAGGGCGTCCTCGGCGGTGTGGTGGTGGCGAACGAGCTCGCCTCCTGGCTGGTCCTCGTGCACCTCGGCCTGGCCATGGTGATTCTCGGATTCCTCGTCGCTGCGGCGGTGATGGCGATGCCGCCTTCGAGTGGCGTGCCCGATCGGAGCTTCCGGCGGCTGGCGGCAATCGCAACCGGCGCGACGTTCCTTCTCTTGCTGACCGGCTCGACCGTGGTGGCGAGCGTCGCGGACACGGCATGCAAGTCCTGGCCGCTGTGCGGCGGGGGCTTCACCCCCAGCTTCGCGGGTGCTGACGCCTTCACAATGCTCCATCGAGGCTCGGTGTTGGTCGCCGGAGTTTTTCTAATATATGTCCTCATCCTGGGCAGCAGACTCCCGGGTCTTGCGGCACCCTCGATCGCGACGCTGGCCCTCTTCGTGCTTCAGGTCGCGGTCGGGGCCGGCGCTGCCGTGACCGACGGCGCGTTGTTCAATGGTCTTCACATCGCCCTCGCCACGCTGGTCTGGGCCGGGGTGCTGACGACGGCTCTGGTCACGCTACCGCGCGCCGACCGCGACGCCCAGCCCTCCCGGATGGTCGTGGAAAAGAGGCCCACATGAGCGCGGTGACCGCGGTTGCCATGCGCAGCACGGCGAGCGTCGCTCGCGATTACGTCAGCCTGCTCAAGCTTCGCATCGTCGCGCTGCTGGACGCGACCGCGATCGGGGTCATGATTCCAGCCGCCCACGGCCACCCAAGATTGGAAACGGTGATCGCCGTCCTCGCCGGTGGAACGCTTGCTGCCGGCGGCGCGCATGCAATCAACTGCTGGTTCGACCGAGACATCGACGCGGAGATGAGCCGCACCCGCGGCCGTCCGCTGCCCGCCGGCCGCATTCCGCCGTGGCACGCGCTGGCGATCGGGATCGCGCTCAACGCGCTCGCCTTCGCGATCCTGTGGGAGGGGGCCAACCTGCTCGCGGCGAGTCTCGCGCTGGCGGGCGCCATGATCTACGTTTTCGTTTACACGATCTGGCTCAAGCGAGCCACGCCTCAGAACATCGTCATCGGCGGGGCGGCCGGAGCGGTCCCTCCGCTGGTCGGCTGGGCCGCGGTCACGGGCCACCTCGACGTCACCGCTCTCGCCTTGTTCGGCGTCATCTTCTTCTGGACGCCGCCGCACTTCTGGGCACTCGCGCAGATGATCAAGAAGGACTACGCCCGCGCTCACGTCCCGATGCTGCCGGCGATCGGTGGCGAAAGATCCGCCAAGCGCCAGAGCATCGTGTACGCGACACTCACCGCGGCAGTGAGCGTGGTCCCGTTCTTCACCGGTTCGGCCGGTGTGGTTTACCTCGCGGGAGCCGCGGTGCTGGGCGCCGGGCTGGTCGGTATCACGCTGCTGGACCTCAATGGCAGGCGATGGACGAAGCGCGTCTTCACCTACTCGCTCGTCTATGTCGCGGTGCTCTTCACCCTGTTCGCCGTGTCCCCGTTCGTGCCCTAGCGATGGAGATCGTCCGCCTTCACCTGGCAACGATCGGGGCGATGCACGACCTCCCTGTCCACGGTTTCGTGATCAAGCACCCGCGGGAGGGCGCGATCCTGGTTGACACTGGCGTGGGCTATCCGACTGAGCTGCTGCCGGAGTGGAAGGTCGTCAACCGCCATGCCGCCGACGCGCTGGCGGAGCACGGCCTCAGCCCGGCGGACGTGCGCATCGTAATCAACAGCCACCTTCACTTCGACCACTGCGGACAGAACGCCGTGTTCAAGCACGCGCCGTTCTACGTCCAGCGTGCCGAGCTGGACCGTGCCCGCAGCGCGAACAACATCGTCTCGCAGTGGTTCGATTTCGCCGGCGCGCGCTTCGAGCTGCTCGACGGCGACGCGCAGATCGCCGAGGGCGTGCGCGTTGTGGCGACGCCGGGTCACACTGTGGGCCATCAGAGCGTCATCGTCGAGATGCCGGACGGCGGGGCGGTGATGATCGGCGACGCGGCGTACACCCCGGACATCTATCGCGAGATCGATGACGCCGACCTGACCGAATGGAATGGGCAGTACGCGGACCGGGATGCCTGGTCGGATTCGCTGCACATGCTTCACGACATGCATCCGCACCAGGTTCATTTCTGCCACGACACGCGTGTGGTGCACGGGTGAGCTTCGGGCCGCTGGTCAGCGCCGGCTGGTTGCGGGAACACATCGGGGATCCCGATGTGAGGGTCATCGACTTTCGCTGGTACCTCGCCGGGCGCGCGCAGGGCGCGTTGCCGGACGGTAAGGGCCGCGATGAATATCTCCGCGGCCACATTCCGGGCGCCTTGTTCGTGGACCTCGAGGCAGTGACCGGCACTCGAGGCGGAGGCCGGCATCCTCTCCCAGCGGCCTGGCAGGTGCAGGACGAGATGCAGAAGGCTGGAGTGGACGATGTCACGAAGGTGGTCGTGTACGACGACGCCGGAGGATCGGTCGCCGCGAGGCTATGGTTTCTCCTGAGCTGGTTCGGACATGGCGAGCAGGCCGTGCTCGACGGAGGCCTCCAGGCCTGGGGCGAACCCCTCGAGACCCGCATCCCATCTGTCATCCGCGGAACATTTCGCTCCAGGCCGCCGGACCGGACCCGGATTCTCGACTTCGACGCGGTGCGGCAGCTCGAGGATGTCCCGATGCTCGACGCACGCGCCGGCGAGCGGTACCGCGGCGAGAAGGAGCCGGTCGATCCGAAGGCCGGCCACATCCCCGGGGCGCTGAGCGCGCCCTGGATGGAGAACCTGGATCCCGACGGGCGGTTCAAGTCGCCGGGCGAGCTGCTCGCTCGCTTCTCGGGCCTCGGTGCGGCCGATGGCGCCGTCGTTTACTGCGGTTCGGGGGTCAATGCGTGCCACGACCTCCTGGCGATGGAGCTCGCCGGGGTGTCCAACGGACGCCTGTACGCCGGCTCCTGGAGCGACTGGTCGCAGCACGAAGCGCCGGTCGCCACCGGCAAAGAACCCGGCTAAGGGCCACGAAGTCAGAGGTTGCGCCGTGACTTCGCGGGGGCCCCTTTGAACTAGGATTTCGGCGTGATTCTAAAAGGCAAGAAAATCCTGATCGCGGGCATGTCCGACCGGCGCAGCATTGGCTACTCCATCGCGGTGGAAGCGCAAAAAGAGGGCGCCGAGCTCATCCTCACGAGCTTCGGCCGGATGATGACCATCACCCAGATGACCGCGAAGAAGCTCGCCCCGATCCCCGAGATCCTCGAGATGGACGTGCAGAAACCATCCGACATCGCGTCCGCCGCGAAAGCAGTCGGACAGCGTTGGGACAGGATCGATGGGCTGGTTCACTCCGTCGCGTACGCGCCACCGGACGCCCTCGGCGGAAATTTCCTGAACACGCCGTGGGAAAGCGTGGCAACCGCGCTGCAGGTGAGCGCGTTTTCGTTCAAGGAGCTGGCTGCCGGATTTCTTCCTTTGATGAAAGAACACGGCGGTTCGTTGATCACTCTCGATTTCGACAATTCGACGCAGGCGTGGCCGAAATACGACTGGATGGGCGTGTCAAAAGCCGCGCTGGAATCTGTGACGCGCTATCTCGCGCGCGACCTCGGACGCTACAAGATTCGCGTCAACGCGATCTGCGCGGGGCCCCTGGCAACGCTCGCGGCGAGCGGAATTCCAGGGTTCAAGGACTTCGAAGAGGTGTGGGAAAATCGCGCGCCGCTGGGCTGGAGCCTGCAGGACAAATCGCCCGTCGGCCGCGCGGCGTGCGCCCTGCTCTCGGACTACTTGAACATGACCACTGGCGAGCTTCTGCACGTCGACGGTGGCTACCACGCGATGGGGGCCGAACTTCCTCCAGTCGACTAAAAGGGGGTCCCCGCGAAGAAGCCCCGCAAACTCAGAGGCAATGCCGTGAGTTTGCGGGGACCCCTGTCACGGGGTAGCCTCTGAGTTCGTGGGGTTTGTCGATTAACGCTACATGTTGTGCCCAGGACCGGACAAGGGCGCAACATCATGCTAGGCTCTCCCAAATTCTCCTTTGGAGGGATGCAGTTTGCGGGAGTGCCTGGTGATCTATGTGGACGCCGCTCTCGACAGGAACGGCCGGGCTGGATGTGGCCTGGCCGTTTTTGTTAGGGGCCGCGCCGTGTATACGGAATCGTTCGGCTTTTCGCATCTTGGCGGGTCCGCTCAGCTGGAGGCGCACGTGTGCGCGGGCGCCCTCGATCTCGCCGCCGCGCGCTGGCCTTATCACCGCGTCATCGTTCGCACGGATTGCGCACCGGTAGTGCGCAGTCGCATGCCGTCCAGCGACAGTTTTCGCATCGCTGTGTATGAGGTTCGCGAAAGATGTAGGCGCGGTTGGCGTGTCGTTCGTTATGTGAGCCGTAAAGCGAATCCTGCACACGAACTTGCACGCGAAGGACTCAAGAGTCTGTCGAGACAACAGGTGCTCGTGGCGGCCTAGACTGGGGTCTCCAGGCCAGATTCTTTAGACACCAGGAGTCCATATGTCAGCAGACGAGTCAGCGCAAGGTCAGGGTGCTGCGGCCCGTCGTGGCCGCCGCGGACGCCCGCCTGGCGGGGGAAGCACAACCGCCACACGCACGCGACGCAAGAGGCTCGGCGGTCCGGAGCTGACCGAGCAGCTCAATCACATGGTCGCCGAGCTCATCAAGGAGAACCGGAAGCTGAAGCGCCAGGTGCTGAAGCTCACGGAGCGCGGTACGAAGGTCGCGAGCAGCACCGTCGACCGGACGCTGCGCACGATCCAGCGCCGGGTGCAGAAAGCTCTGACCGCGCCGGCGAAGCGGCGGCGGCGGAACACCACGGCGACCGCGACGACCCGCAAGAAGGTCGTGGCGCGCAGGCGGAAGAAGACCAGCTAGCCCGTCAGATAGGACGGCCGGCCCTGGTGGCCTCGGCTTCCATGTGCTTGGCCGTCCTGTAGGCGTCGACGATGCTGAAGAGCCACAGCGTCCCGCCGCCGAGCTCCATGGGTATGCCGACGACCGCGCCGATCGCGGTGAGGTCCAGGTCAAGCCCGAAGAACTGAAGCCCTCCGATGCCCAGCAGGTACGCCAGGCCCTTCGTGTTGTGGCCAAGGTAGAAATGACCGCATCCGGGGAGCACCGCCAGCGCCGCAGCAGTCAGCGGGCTCTTGCGGCTCGTCGTGACCGGGCCCCGGTAGCTGCCTGAAGCGGGTGCCCCGCAACGAGGGCAGGGTGCGTTTGGATTGACCAGGACAGAACCGCAGCGACCGCAAAAGACATCAGCAGCCATCCGGCTATTAAACGACCTCGCGTGGCAGGCGGGCCGGATTTGCTCCGGCCGTCCCGGGCACACAATGAATGCCACCACACGTTGCGAGGAGTGACTTTTCGGCAATCCGATCGCGGGGAGGATATTTTCTGCCCGGTTTGATAGCCTCCAAATCGTGGATCTGGGCTTTACCGCGGAAGAGGAAGGTTTCCGGAACGAGGTCCGAACGTGGCTCGATCTCAACCTCCCGGCCGAGTGGCGGCATCGTGGAGTGGGCGGCTACCGCGAGGACGACGACACCGAGCTGCAGCGCCAATGGCAGGGCAAGCTTCACGAAGGCGGGTGGCTGAAGCTGGCGTGGCCTCTCGAGGCCGGCGGCCGGGCCGCCACGCCGGTCATGCAAGCGATCTACCAGGAGGAGCTGGCGAAGTCCGGGGCCCCGATCATCCTCGGCCGCCTCGGGGTCAGCCTGCTGGCGCCGACTCTCCTCGTGCACGGGTCGCAGTGGCAGAAGGATGCCTACGTCGAACAGATCCTGAGCGGCGAGCTGATCTTCTGCCAGGGGTTCAGCGAGCCCGATGCCGGCAGCGACCTCGCCGGGCTGCGGACGCGTGCCGAAAAGCGAGACGGAGGATGGGTCCTGAGCGGCCAGAAGACCTGGTCGAGCGGCGCCCACTACGCCGACAAGAGCTTTCTTCTCGCGCGCACTGACGCCGGGCCGGACGCCCATCACGGAATCGGGTTCTTCCTGGTCGACATGCACCAGCCTGGGGTCGAGGTACGGCGGATTCGCCAGATGACCGGTGGCGGCGAATTCTGCGAGATCTTCCTTTCGGGCGCTGTGGTGGACGACCGCGACATGGTCGGCGACCCAGGCGCGGGTTGGAAGATCGCGATGACGGTGTTCGGCTTCGAGCGCGGCGGCCTCGCGCAGGCCGCACGATTCGAACAGGCAGTCGAGCAGCTGGCGAGCCTCGCCCGCGAGCTTGGAGCCGGAGCCGACGTTCGCGTGCGCCAGCAGGTCGCGCAGGCTCAGATCGAGGCGCATGTCTTCCGGCTGATCGGCCTTCGCAACCTGACGAAGGCGCAGCACGGCCAAGCGCCCGGCGCCGAGGCAAGCCTCACGAAGCTCTACTGGAGCGAGATGGACAAGCGGATCCAGGAGACCGCTGTCAGCCTCGAAGGCCCGTACGGCGCGCTCGCGCCAGACTCTCCCTTTGCGGTCGAGGACGGTCGCTGGCAGTACGGGTGGATGTGGGCCCAGGCCGAGACGATCTACGCGGGGTCGTCTGAGATCCAGCGCAACATCATCGCCGAGCGCGTGCTGGGGCTTCCTCGAGGACGATGACCACCACGGCTTCGGTCATCGATCGACTGCGGGGGCGGATTGGAAAAGACGGCCCGCCCACCGAGGCGACGGTTGAAGCGGGCCACGTCAAGCGGTTCGTGGAGGCGATCGGCGACCCCAATCCGCGGTGGGCGCAGGAGGCACCGCCCACCTTCCTCGTGGCGCTTGCGCCGGCCTCGATTCACCTCGCCGAGGCCGAGGAATATGGAAAAGGCTGGCTCAACGGCGGAAACCGCTTCGAGCATTTCGAGCCTGTGAGGGTGGGCGACCGGATCATCGCGACCGGCCGGGTCGCCGATGTCTACGAGAAGACCGGATCCAGCGGCAGCCTGCTCTTCATCATCTTCGAGACCGACTACGTCAACCAGCATGGCCGGACCGTGGCGAGGCTGCGCGGGACCGGGATCAGGCGATGACCGTGAAAGTCGGAGACGAAATCCCCGAGCTGGTCAAGCATCCGACCACGCGCCAGCTCGCGCAGTACGCCGGCGCGCAGGGCGACTTCTACGAGATCCACTACGACCAGGCCTACGCCCAGAGCGTTGGGCTCCCTGGAGTGATCCTCCATGGTCTGCTCAAGGCGGGCTTTCTCGGGCAGCTCGTGACGGACTGGTTGGGTGACCGCGGGACGCTCAAGACATTCGAGGTGAGCTACCGAGGCATCGACCAACCCGGCCGGCCCTACACATGTCGCGGCCGGGTGACGAAGGTCGACGGCGATCAGGTCGAGCTGGAGGTCTGGGGTGAGGATTCGGCCGGCAACCGCACGACGGTCGGCGCCGCGACGGTCGAGATGAAAGGCTGAGATCGAGCCCAGGCGAGCCCGCGCATGACGAGCAGAACCGAGGCGTCGATCACGCAGTAGCCGCCCGCGATCACCGATGGAGGGTTGCCCGATGGGATATGGGTCCACGGAGCGACCGGCAGCCACGCCCAGTTGCCGAATGACGTGCCGAAGATCTCGAGCTCACCGGTGGCGATGAAGATGGCGGAGAACAGGGCCCATCGGGGCGAGCGCAGGACGAAGTAGGCGAAGACTGGAAGGCACAGCGCGCCCTGTACGTCGACGCGGCCCGTGATCACGGGCAGGATGGTCAAGCCCGCCAGCGCCCAGGTGGTGGCGCCCGCGAGCACGACGTGCGCGACGCGCTTCCCGTACTGGATCACGACCGGTGTGCGCGCTGCGAGCAGGCCGAACAGGTAGACCATCCCGTGGCCGGGCGGCACGAACAGCGGGACGTTGTGCAGGCGGTAGCGGTACACGCCCCAGATCAGCGAGCCGAAGATCTCGAACCCGGTCGCGACGATCACGCAGGTCCACACCTGCAGGCGCTGCTCGTTCGGCGCCTTGAGCGCTGCCAGGTAGAGCACAGCGAAGGTGAGAAGCCCCAGCATCCACTGCTGCCACAGCGCCGTGATCCGGCTGTCGGCGAACAGCAGGATCGGCGTGTAGGTGAGCAGATAGGCGTGCAGCCAGTAAGGCTTGAGTCGAGCTAGCACTGCGCGGAATGTTAGCGGGGCCGGTTCGTCACCGGCCCCGCGAGGGATTCGCTACTTGATGGTGCCGCGCTCGTCGACGAGGCCGCCCTGGCTTGACCAGCCGGTGCCGTTCCAGGTGATCACCTGCTCCTGGGTGATCGGGAAGTGGTCGCTCGAGGTCGTCTTGACGACGACTCCTGGAAGCAGGAACGGATTGTTGGATTCGTTGAGGCCGCTGGTCGCGATGTTCACGACGTTGGCTCTCGTCATGTTGGAGCCGGCCTGCTTGAGAACGTCGACCATCGTGTACGCGACGGCGACGCCGTAGATGTTGAACCCGTCATTGACATTGCAGGTCGTGCAGTTGGCGATGACCGTCTTGTAGAGCTGCATGCCCGCGTCGCTGGCCCACCGGGGGTCGGTCGGGTCCTTGATGTAACCGACGCTCGTCACGTTCTTCAGCGCCGCACCGTTTTTTGCGGCGATACCCATGTAGACCTCCGGGTTGGAGACCGCGTTGAGGTAGATCGCCGGAGCCCAGCCCAGCTTGGTCACGGTGACAAGGGCTGGAATCGTGAAGCCGGGCGTCGTGAAGAGGAACAGTGTGTCAGCCCCGCTGGCCTTCAACTTGACAAGCTGTGCCGCCGTGCTGGTCGCGGTGACGTCGTAGCTCTCCTTGTCGACGATCATCGACGCGCTCGAGCCAAGCCCGTCGGTCAGGCCCTTCAAGTAGTCCTGGCCGTAGTCGTCGTTCTGGTAGAGGATGCCGATCTTGGCGCCGGCGTGGTTGGCCAGGATGTCCTTGGCGTAGATGCGGGCCTCGCCCTGGTACGGCGGCTGCCACCCGATCGAGTACGTGTACTTGCTGTAATCCAACATAAAGGTTGTGGCGCCGGTGGCCACGAACAGCTGAGGTACCTTCTGAGCGTTGAGGTAGTCGCGGACCGAGGTTTGCGCTTGCGTGCCCAGGCCGCTGAACATCGCGAAGACCTTGTCCTGCTCGACAAGCTGTTTGGTCAGCGGGACCGTCTGCGCAGGGTTGTAAGCGTCGTCGAGGATCTTGAAGGTGATTTTTCTACCGTTGACACCGCCCTGCGTGTTGTTGATGTACGTGAAGTAAGCGAGCTCGCCGTTGGCGATGGTTCCGTAGGCGGCCGCCGCTCCCGACTGGGCGATCGTGTTGCCGAGCAGGATCGAGTTGCTCGTGACGCCGACGTCGGTCTGGGCCGCAGGGGTGTTTGACCCACCGCAGGCCGCCAGGGCGATGAAAAGGGCTGTAATCCCCGCGATCCGAGACCCGAACTTTGTCATAGAACTTCCTCCCGCTTTTATGGAAACGTATTTAAACAGTGTGAGGGTCCGGCGGCATCTGTCCACTCTCCCGATCCGGGACCCCCCGCAGCCGCCCGCGCAGACGACTGTAGCCGGTCAGGACGAGGCCGACCACCCCGTTGGGCGCGAAAATCATGGTCAGAATCAGCACGGCGCCATAGGTGACCGCCGGACCCGCCTTCTCGATGGTCGACGCGATCGAGCCGGGGATCCAGGTCTGGGTCGGGACCCACTGGTTCGACTCGATTGGGAGGAAGTAGGCGAATATGGCGCCGATTATCGGGCCCGGAATAGAGGCGAGGCCGCCAACCACCGCCCCGACCAAGAGTTGAATCGAAAGAGCAACTGGGAACGTATCCGGACTCACGAACCCGACGGCCAGGCCGAAAAGTGAGCCGGCGATCCCTGCATAGAGGGCGGAGATGCCGAAGGCGAGTGTTTTGTAGCCGGCAATATTGACCCCTGACGCCGCGGCCGCGACTTCGCCGTCTCGGATGGCCCGCATCGCACGGCCGGCACGGTGGCGAACCAGGTTCCAGGCCAGCCAGAAGAGGACGAGCGTCCAGGCCAGCGTGACGTAATAGGTCCACTGGTCTGAGGTCAGCGCCGTGCCGGTCAGGGCGGAAAACGTGTCGCTGGCGAACGTGGGCGGAACGGGTGGCAGTAGCACGATTCCCTGTACGCCGCCCGTCAGCTCGGCCGGTCGCTTGATCAGGCTGGGTGTGACCACAGCGAGAGCAAAGGTGGCCAGGGCCAGATACAGCGCCGACAGCCGCAGCGCCGGCACTCCGAACAAGAACCCCAGAATCCCAGTCAAAAGCCCGGCGATGGGAATCGTTGCGAGGTAGTCCATCTTGTAGCGATGGGCGAGGATAGCCGACGTGTACGCGCCAATCGCCATGAACGCGCCATGACCCAGAGAGATCTGACCGCTATACCCGACGAGGATGTTGAGGCCCATGATCGCGATCGCGAGGACCAGCGCCTGGGCCCACTCGCCCGACTGGAAGCTGTCGATCACGGTCGGCAGGCCTATGAAGAACAGCACCACAACGAGCACGAGCCAGTAGCGCGGGGGGGTCGTCCGGATGCGCTGTATCACGGCTCAGACCCGCCGCACTGTGGGCCGGCCGAACAGGCCGTTCGGTTTTAGGACCAGGACCGCGACGATGATCGCCAGCGCAACCGCGAGCTGAAGGTCGCCACCGACAAACGGCAAGTAAACACCAGCCAGGTTGACCGTTACGCCAACGATCACACCGCCGACCACCGCTCCGAGAGGGCTTTCGATCCCGCCCAGGACCGCGGCCGCAAACGCGTAGATGATGATTGTCTGCATCATGTTCGGCTCGAGCAGGATGATCGGGGCGACCATGATCCCCGAGACTGAGCCGACCGCAGACGCCAGCCCCCACCCAAGGGCCAGCATCCAGCTCACGCGCACGCCAAGCAGCCGGCTGGCCTCGGCGTGGTGCGCAGCCGCACGCATCGTGAGCCCGACCGTCGTGTGCTGGAGGAGCAGGTAGATGGCCAACAGCACTACAGCCGAGACCGCGATGACACCGAGATCCTGGAAGCTCGCGAGGGCGCCCAGAATATTGACCGTCTGCACCGAAAACGGGCTGGGGAATGCCCGTGGCACATAGCCAAAGATGGACCCTGCAAGACCGTTGATGAGCGTCGCGAGGCCGAGAGTCACAATGACCAGGGTCAGGATGGGAGCGCGCTCTATAGGGCGAATCACGACACGCTCGATCGCGATGCCGCCGGCAAATGCGACAACTAACGTGATGACAAAAGCGAGCCAGTAGTTCATCCCGTGAGCGATCAACGTGAAGGCGACGAAGGTTGCGAACATCGCCATCTCGCCCTGCGCGAAGTTGACCAGGCCCATCGCGTTGTAGATGAGGACGAGAGCCAGCGCGAGGCTCGCGAAGATGCCGCCTGTGGCGATGCCGCTGACTACAAGCTGCAGGAACTCCTGCATCAGTAGCCCAGGTACGAGCGGCGCACGGCCTCGTTGCCCTGCAGCTCCGAGCTGCTGCCTTTGACGGCCACGCGCCCGACCTCCAGCACGTAGGCCTCGCTCGACACGTCGAGCGCGAGGCGCGCGTTCTGCTCGACCAGCAGGATCGCGACCTTGTCCGCGCCGTTGATGGTCCGGATGATCTCGAAGATTGCGCGCACGATCAGCGGCGCCAGGCCGAGTGACGGCTCGTCGAGAAGCATGAGCCTGGGCTTCATCAGGAAGGCTCGCGCGAGTGCGAGCATCTGCTGTTCGCCTCCGGAGAGCGTGCTGGCCGACAGCCGCCGGCGCTCGCGCAGCACAGGGAAGTATTCGAACACGCGGTCATAGTCTTTGCGGACCGCAGCGCCGTCCCGGCGCAGGTGCGATCCGAGCTTCAGGTTTTCGTCGACGGTCAGCTCGGTGAGGATGCCCCTGCCTTCGGGGACGTGCGCGATACCGAGTCTCACCACGTCCTCCGTGTGCATCCGCCGCAGCGAGCGGCCGCCAAACCGGATGTCGCCCGTCCAGTGCACGCCGCCTGTGATCGATCGCAGCGTCGTGGTCTTGCCCGCGCCGTTGGCTCCGAGCAGCGAAACGATCTGGCCCTCGGGCACCGAAAGCGAGACGCCGTGAAGAACCGAGGTGGCGCCATAGCCCGCCCGCACGTCCTCCAGCTCCAGCAGGGCCATCAGGCGGCGCCGAGGTAGGCTTCGATGACCGCAGGGTTTCTCTGTACGTCGACCGGGGTGCCCTCGGCGATCTTCCGGCCAAAGTCCAGCACGACGACGCGGTCGGAGATCCCCATCACAAAGGCCATGTGATGCTCGACCAGCAGGATGGTCACGCCCAGCTCGTCGTGGATTCGCCGGAGCAGGCGAGCGGTGGCGTCGACCTCCTCGTGGCTGATGCCGCCGGCCGGCTCGTCCAGCAACAGCAGCCTGGGTTTGGAGACGAGCGCCCGCGCGAGCTCCACGCGTTTCTGGGTGCCGAACGGAAGGACCGCCACCGGCCGGCTCGCCACATCGGCCAGGCCGATGAAGTCGATCATCTCCATGGCCCGCTTCCTGGCCGCGCTTTCCGCACGGACTGCGCGTGGCGCTGGGAGCGTTGACTCGAGCCATCCACTCGGCGTCCTGATGTGGTCTCCAACGACGACGTTTTCGAGAACGCTCATCGATCGGAAGAGCGCCACGTTCTGAAAAGTTCTCGCGAGGCCGTGCCGGATCACGTCGTGTGAAGGCATCCGTGACACCGGCTCGCCGTCGAGCAGGACGCTCCCGGAGCTCGGCCGGTAGACGCGCGTGATGACGTTGAAGAGCGTGGTCTTGCCTGCGCCGTTGGGCCCGATGAGGGCCACGACTTCGCCCGAGTCGACGGAGAACGAGACGCGATCGAGCGCCACGACCCCCCCGAAGCGGACGCTGAGCTCGCGCACGTCGAGCAGCGCCATCAGCGCGAAAGTCTATAAGCGAACAGGCCGGCGGGCCTAATAATCCCCTGGCTCGGGCAGGTCGGGCGGCTCGTCGGGTGGGGCGGGTATGTCTGGGGGCGCGGCCTCTTGAGCCGGCGCGGGCGCCGGCGAGGTCATATCAGCCCACGCCGACGGGGGTGGCGCTGCCGGCGCCGGAGCCGGTGGCGGGGCGCCGAAGGCGGCGCTGTAGTCCGGCCGCGAGGCAAGATGCGCCACCGCGACAGACTTGAGAGGCCGCTCGCGAGGGCGCCTCACGATGGTCAGGATCCAGTAGATGAGCGCGATCGCCAGCCCGATGCCGGCGATGATCGGGAGGATCACGAACGGCGGCTTCAACATCAAATCGAGGCCGCTGGGGGTCGCCGCGTCCCGTGTCGGGGTGGCCGTCTCGCCGCTGGGGCTCGCGCTCGGCGACGGGCTCGTATCAGGCGATGGCGATGGCGAGTCGGCTGGCGTCGGACTGGGTGCGGGTGAGGCGGCCGGCGCCTGGAGCGTGAAGCTGGCGCAGGGGTTGGGCGGGACGCTCGCGCACAGGTGGTGAAGGCCTGGAGGGTCGCCCGAGAAAGGCTTCACCTTGGTCGTGAAGTTTCCATTGGCATCTGAGTTGGAGGCTCCGGCAACTTTGCTCGGCTGGTCCCAGTAGAGGCTGGTCGATTCGTTCGCAAGGAAGGCGGAACCGTTGACGGTGATCTGCGTCGTGACATCGCCGGCCGTGACGTCGAGCGAGAGAAATGCGTTGACTGGAGTAGGCGTGGGGGGCGGCGGAGTAGGGCTTGGTGAGGGCGATGGCGAGGGCGACGGGGACGCTGATGGGGATGGCGAGTCGGTGGGGGTGGGACTTGGTGGGGTCGGAGTCGGACTGGGTGCTGCGAGAACAAACCAGAGAAATAGCAGAGCCAGGACCCAGATGCGCTTCATGCGAAGGCCGGAAGGTTAGCAGTCTTCATACGGGCGGCCACGGTATCGACCACGCGGAAGTCGGCTCAGGGAAACGCCACGAGGGGTCGAGCACGCCGCGCAGGCGGCGCTTCAGCATCCGCACCTCGGCCGGGCTCAGCAGCCCGTCGAGAGTCGCGCCGAGGCGGCCCTTCTCGAGGTCGACCAGCGCCCGCTCCACGTCGCCGCAAAGCTCCGGCGGCAGCGGCTCGCCCGCAAAGTCCCAGATCACAGTCCGGAGCTTGTGATCGACGTTGAAGGTGAGGCCGTGGTCGATCACCCAGACATCGTCATCCGCATCGAACAGGCAGTGGCCGGACTTGCGGTCGGCGTTGTTCGCGATGACGTCGAAGAGCGCGACCTTCGCCCATGCGGGCCGCCGCATGGACTGCTCGTCGAGGAAATGCCGGCGATCGGCGTCGATGAACAGCTGCAGGGCTCCGACGCCGTGCGGCCCCTGCGCGCGCACCACCGTGGGCGGGATGCGCGGCCAGCCCAGGACCTTGCTCAGCTCATAGGCCGCGACCTCGCGCCTGTACAGCGTCCCTGCCTCGAAGTCCCACAGCGGCGACTCGCCGCGCGCGGGCTTGTAGACGGCCAGCAGCCCGGCCGGCGGATGAGGTTTGAGGCGGGCGAGAAACGTGTAGTTCGACGAACCGTGGAGCAGGCCGAGCACCGTGAGGTCGGGAAGCCTGGCGAGCAGCTGCTCGGTCTTGCTCAGGCGCGCGGGGCCGGCCGGACGGTCAGAAGATCGGCCGCGCGCCATTGGAAACCGGGCATGGATGGCCGGCGGGGTCCATGGGCAGGCCGCAGCGCGGGCAGAGCGGACGGCCCGCGGTCAGCACCGTCTCCGCCTGCTTCGAGAAGGCGACCACCTGGTCATGGCTCAGCCAGAAGCGGACGCTTGGGGCATCGTCTGAACCACTGTCCTCGTCCGAGTCAGATGCGCCCTGCGCGCGCCCGGCCGCGCCCTGGCTCGCGACCAGCACGAACATTCTCCGAGCCTCGTGGTAGCCCAGCCCCATCTCGCTGACCTGCCACTCCGGCTCGCCGGGCACCAGTCCACCGGTGGCCCGAGCGTTCTCGGCCGCCGGGATGCCCTGCGTCTCCAACATCTGGTTCAGGCGGACGATCAAAGCCTGGATCTGCGACTTCTCGCAGGCGAGCGTCAGCTGGCGCCCGGAGCCTCTGGCCAGGAGGAAGAACTGGCGCTTGCCGGGCTCGCCGACGGCGGCCACGGCGATGCCGTCGACAGGGTCGAGCTCGAAGATCGGCATGCTGACTAGCCTAGAGGCTTGGCGGACCCTGTTTTGATGCTGCCGCCTGGGGGAAAGACAGAACCATAGAAATTCAAATCCGCGCTGAGCTGCGCACCTGGAGGAAAAGCGACATATGCCGAAGACCGTAGGAATCGATTTGGGGACGACCAACTCCGTCATCGCCGTCATGGAAGGCGGTGAACCGGTGGTGATCCCTAACGCCGAAGGTTCCCGGACCACGCCCTCTGTCGTCGCATTCACCAAGTCGGGCGAGCGCCTCGTCGGAAACCTCGCACGCAGGCAGGCGGCGGTGAACCCCGAAAACACCGTCTACTCGATCAAGCGCTTCATGGGACGCAAGTACGCAGAGGTCGTCGAGGAGCGAAAGATCGTGCCCTACGAGGTCAAGGCGGGCAAGGACGACCGTGTTGTGGTCCAGATCGCCAACGCCAACAAGGAATTCACGCCGGAAGAGATCTCGGCGATGATCCTGCAGAAGCTGAAGGCCGACGCCGAGGCCTACCTTGGCGAGAAGGTCACCGACGCGGTGATCACGGTGCCGGCGTACTTCAACGACGCCCAGCGGCAGGCGACCAAGAACGCCGGGCAGATCGCCGGCCTCAACGTCGTCCGCATCATCAACGAGCCCACCGCGGCATCGCTCGCCTACGGCCTCGACAAGAAGGCCAACGAGACGATCCTGGTGTTCGACCTGGGCGGCGGCACGTTCGACGTGTCCGTCCTCGACGTAGGCGATGGCGTCTTCGAGGTCAAGTCGACCAACGGCGACACCCACCTCGGCGGCGACGACTACGACCGGCGCATCGTCGACTGGCTGGCTGAAGAGTTCAAGAAGTCGAACGGCATCGACCTGAAGTCCGACCGGCAGGCCCTGCAGCGCCTCACCGAGGCGGCAGAACGGGCCAAGATCGAGCTCTCCAGCCGGCTGGAGACGAGCATCAACCTGCCGTTCATCACGGCCGACCAGACAGGCCCCAAGCATCTCGAGATGACGCTCACCCGCGCCAAGTTCGAGTCGCTGACGTCGGACCTGACCGAGCGCTGCCGCGGACCGTTCCTCTCGGCTCTGAAGGACGCCAGCCTGACCCCTCAGCAGATCGACGAGGTCGTGCTGGTGGGCGGTTCGACCCGCATGCCGGTGATCCAGCAGCTGGTCAAGAACCTGCTCGGCGGAAAGGAGCCTCACAAGGGAGTCAACCCGGACGAGGTCGTCGCGATCGGCGCCGCGATCCAGGCCGGAGTGCTCAAGGGCGAGGTCAAGGACATCCTTCTGCTCGACGTCACGCCGCTTTCGCTGGGGGTCGAGACCCTCGGCGGCGTCATGACGAAGCTGATCGAGCGCAACACCACGATCCCGACCTCGCGCTCGCAGGTCTTCTCGACCGCTGCGGACAACCAGACCTCGGTCGAGGTCCACGTCCTGCAGGGTGAGCGCGAGATGGCGCGCGACAACCGAACGCTGGGCCGCTTCCACCTGGACGGCATTCCACCCGCGCCGCGCGGCATGCCTCAGATCGAGGTCACGTACGACCTCGACGCCAACGGCATCCTCAACGTCAAGGCGCAGGACAAGGGCACCGGCCGCGAGCAGTCGGTGACGATCACCGCGTCCTCCACCCTCGGCAAGGAAGAGGTCGAGCGAATGGTCAAGGAGGCCGAGGCGCACTCGGCCGAGGACCGCGGGAAGCGCGAGGAGGTCGAGCTCCGCAACCAGGCAGACCACATGATCCACCAGGCCGAGAAGGTCATCAAGGACAACGCGGACAAGATCCCCGCAGACGTGAAGACCGAGGTCGAAGCCAAGCTCGAGACCTTGAAGAGCGCGGCCAAGGGCTCGGACACCAAGGCGCTTCAGCGCCAGATGGACGAGTTCAACGAGTCGCTGCAGAAGATCGGCCAGCACATATACCAGCAGGGCGGCGCCGACGGCGCGCAGTCAGCGGCTGGACAGGCGGATGGCCAGGAATCGGGCGGCGAGAAGAAGAAGGAAGACGACGTGGTCGACGCCGACTACAGGGAAGTCAACTAACCAGCTCGCACCACCAAACCCGCCAAAAAGGGCTCCGGCTTCGGTCGGAGCCCTTTACTTTGTCACGGTGGTTGCTTACTTCCGAGAGCGGCGGCGGCTTTGGGCGGCCGCAGGTCTGCTGGTCGGAGTGATCCTCATCGCCTTCGATCTCTGGAAGGCGGCCCCCACCTACATCGCCCGGTACTACGTGGTTAACGACTTCCGGCTCGTTTATGCGGCAGCGACCGTGGGCCTCAGGTCGGGCTATGGCCACCTCTACGACCTGGGTGCCCAGAAGCTGGCCATCGAGGGTCTAGGCGAGGGTTTCAACCCGCAGCCATTCATCTCGCCGCCGCCGCTGGCCTGGCTGGTGACGCCTCTGCTCGCTCTCCCCTTCGAGGCGGCGCTGGTCGTCTGGACGGTGCTTCTGCTCTCGGCCCTCGTCTGGACGTGGTACCTGCTCGCGCCGGGGACCAGGCTCGCGCGCGCGGCCCACCTGGCGCTGCTTTTGGGCGTCTTCCCGGTGGCGTTCGGCGTGATGGTGGGCCAGCCGGGCGCCTGGGTTGCGGCCGCTGTCGCGACGGCCTGGTGGCTGATGCGCCACGACCGTCCCGTGTGGGCGGGGGTCGCGCTGAGCCTCCTCGTCCTGAAGCCTCAGCTGGCGCTCTTAGTGCCCCTCTGTCTGCTCGTGTCCGGCCACGCCCGCACCTTCGGCGCGTGGTTGGTGGCCACACTGTTTATCGGCCTGGTGGCGCTGGCCCTGCTGGGTCCAGACGGGGTGGCGGGCTTGCGCGACGTGCTGGCGCAGACCCAGACGCCGGCCTGGGACATCACGCGGCGCTACTCGATCTCCGGCCCGCTCGGCCTCGGCCCGATCCTGACCGTGACGCAGGTCGTGGTGGTCGCGATTGCTCTGCTCGCGGCATGGCGGCGCAGGGGAGGTGGTCCGGAGCTGCCGATGGCGGCCGCGATCGTCGGTTCGCTGCTCACCACGCCTTACCTCGGCTTCCAGGACTTCCTGATGCTCATCGTGGCCGGCTGGCTCGTGATTCGCGGTGGCGTGACGACATGGCAGGTGGTTCTCCTGGTGGCCGGCTACGCTCTGCTCCAGCTGTCGCTGGTGGTGCTGGCGATCCCGATCCTCCTGGCTGAAGCCGCCCTGCTGGCCTCGCTAGCCTGGCCGTCCGCTCAGCCGCCGCGCGATCTGGGCGGTGTGCATCGCGTCGTGGGCGGCCAGGTGGCGCATGAGCCCGGCGATCGATACCTTGCCGACGGGGGTGAGCGCTGAGCTTCTTCGGCCGATTCCGCACGTCTGGCGCCAGGCGCCCCCATCCGACCCGAGAAATACGCATCTTTGGCGCCAACCGTTCCTTTCAGCCGCACCTGACCTTCCAAAACGGGGCATCGGAGCCGACGGTGAGATTCGAACTCACGACCTGCCACTTACGAGGCGGCTGCTCTGCCAGCTGAGCTACGTCGGCAAATTGGTTGGCGAAATTCCACTAAGGCGTGCGCCTTCGAGGGGTCCTTAGGCTAGCATCGAAGACGATGAGGACACTCGACGTGGAGCGTCTGGCGGCAGGGGATTACAACCTCATCAAACCACTGCTGGTCGAGCTGCACCTCGGCGAGCAGGTGCACTACTCGGACCACCCCCAGCTCACCCGTGGGGAGATCGAGCGCCACCTCACCGATGTGCCCGCGGCGTTTCGCGGCGAGAACGTCATCTTCGCGGTCCGGGATGAGATCGGCCAGGTGGTCGGCTTCTGCTGGATCGTCCTGTATGACCCCGGGACCGGGCTCGAAGGCGAGGTGGCGGAGGTGTATGTGTCGGCGGAACACCGAGGACGCGGGATCGGCGAGATGCTCGTCCGGGAGGCGGTCAGGCTGTTCGACGAACGCCACGTGACGCTCGGTTACGTCTGGACGCGCCCCGACAACGAGTCCGCGGTCCGGCTCTACAGGTCGGTCGGCTTCGAGCCAAATCGCCAGCTGGTCATGACCTGGTACCCCAGGGAGTCGTCGCCCAGCAACTGACACCCCGTTTCGAAGCCCTACCTAAACTCATGGGGTGAGACCTCTCCTGCTCGTGGCCGCGGGCCTGCTCGTGACCGCCCTGGTCGCGGCCGGCGTGACGCTGGCCGTGCTCCAGCTCCAGTCACGTACGAACACCCAGCAGGTCAACCTCCGCTCGGGCGTGACGATCTCGGAAGACTCGGCCATCGTCCAGGCGGCCGCCAAGGCACGACCCGCGGTCGTGAGCGTGGTCACGCAGCAGCAGCCCACCCTGTCCCGAGGCTCGGGCTACCTCGCGACCACGGACGGATACATCGTCACCAACATCGACGTGATCGCGGGGGCGGGGACAATGACCGTGCTGGTGCCGGGCGATCCCACGGTGCATAACGCCAGGCTGGTCGACTACGACTGCCAGACGGGAGTCGCGGTGATCAAGATCGACAAGGTCAGCGGCCTGCCGACGCTGGCATTCGCCGACCCGACCGCCCTGGTGCAGGGCCAGCTCATCGTGACCGTCGGAGGTCCGTTCGAAGGGGGCGCTGTCACTCCGGGTTACGTCAGCGCGATGCACCGGGTGGTATCGATCGCGAACCCGTCCGCCACCCAGCATCCGCTGGAGCTGAGCGACACCATCCTGACCAGCTCGGTCATCAACCCGGGAACCTCGGGAGGGCCGATGCTCAACGTCGGCGGCCAGGTGATCGGCATCGCGATGCAATCGCAAGCCTCAACCGAGACGAGCGGGTTTGGCCTGAACGTGGCGGACGTGCAGGACGACGTCCAGCAGATCCTGCAGACGGGACAGGTGGTCGTGTCGTCGCTCGGAGCCACCAGCACCGACCTCAGCCCTGAGCTCGCGTCGCTCAGCGGCCTACCCATGGGAAGCCAGCTCGTGACCCTGGACCAGGGCGGACCCGCCGTCTCCGCAGGCCTGCAGGCCGGCGACGTGATCACGCAGCTCGACGACGTCGTGCTCGACGCGGCGCACCCCCTTCGCCTGCTTCTGCGCTCGCGGTTTCACCCCAATCAGAAGGTCACCGTGACCTACACACGAGGCGGGTCCTCGAGCCAGGCTCAGCTCACGCTGTCCGGCCAGCACCCGACCTGCACGTGAGCAAGGTGGCCGCGGGCAGCATCCGCGAACAGATCGCCGAAGCACTGAGGGAGGCGGCGCGAGCCGTGGGTGTCGATGGTGAGGTGCCGGACCTCGAGCTCGGGCGCGCCAAGCCTGTCGAGCGGGGCGAGTACGCGAGCTCGGCCGGGATGAAGCTCGCGCGTGTGCTCAAGGAGCCTCCACAGGAAATTGCGAGCCGGATCGCGAAAACGATCGTGGTTCCCGACGAGGCGGCGACAGTTGAGGTTGTCGGCGGTTACGTCAACTTCCGGCTGACCACGCCGTGGCTCCAAAAGCTGGTCGAGAGGGTCGCCGCCGCGGGACCGCGGTATGGGGCGATGGACATCGGGCGTGGCGAGCGTCTGCAGGTCGAGTTCGCGAGCATCAACCCGACCGGTCCCCTTCACATCGGACACGGCCGCGGCACGATCCTCGGCGATTCGATCTGCCGGCTTCTCGAGTTCACGAACCACGAGGTCCAGCGTGAGTACTACGTCAACTCCGACAACACGCAGACGAGGAGGTTCGGCCTCTCCGTCTACGCGAGGCTGCACGGTACGGAGCCGCCGGAGGGTGGGTACACGGGGGAGTACGTGACCCAGATCGCCGAGATGGCCCGCCACGACCTGCCGGGCATCGAGGAGCTGCCCGAGGCGGAGTCGGAGCCCAAGCTCCGGATGTACGCGATGCAGAAGATCGTCGACCAGATCAAGGCCACGGTCGCGCGGTTGAACATCCATTACGACGAGTGGTACTGGGAGAACACTGTCTGGGAGACCGGGCTTGCGCAGAGAGCCATCGACCGCCTGCGCGAAGAGGGCTACTTGAAGGAGCGCGATGGCGCGCTCTGGTTTGGCCCAGCTCTACAGGAGCTCGAGGGCGAGCCCGTGCAAAAAGAGTTGGTGGAAGAAGAGGATCGCGTCGTGATCCGCTCCAACGGCCAGCCAACCTATTTCGCCTCCGACCTCGGTTACCTGCTGAGCCGCTTCGAGGTGCGTGGATTCAGCCGGGTGATCGAGGTCTGGGGAGCGGACCACCACGGATACGTGCCGCGCATGAAGTCCGCCGCCGCGGCCCTGGGGATAGACCCCGCCAGGCTGTTGGTCATCCTGCACCAGATGGTGAATCTGAAAGAGGGCGCAGCGGGCAGCGCATCAAACAGGATGTCTAAGCGCGCCGGGCGCTTCGTGATGCTCGACGAGCTGATCGACCGGGTCGGCTCCGACCCCGTCCGCTACTTCTACCTGCTGCGCTCGCCCGACACCACGATCGAGTTCGATCTCGAGCTGGCGGTCACGCAGAGCAACGAGAATCCCGTCTACTACGCGCAGTACGCGCACGCGCGGCTGGTCAACGTCGAGGCGACAGCGCTCGACAAGCATGGTCATCTGCCGGAGCATGCCGACATGTCGCTCCTCGTCGAGGCCCCGGAGCTGGACGTGGCCCGCCAGCTGGCCTTCTGGCCGGAGGTCGTCGAGGATGCGGCCCGCCTGCTGGAGCCGCATCGCATCCCTTACTACGTTCAGGATCTCGCGACCGCCGTGCATCGCTTCTACCACGCCGGCAACGAAAAGAGCGAGCACAGGGTGGTGGTCGACGACCCGGCACTGACCCGGACGCGACTGGAGCTGTGCCGGGCGGCGCGTCACACTTTGAAAACCGCGCTCGACCTGATGGGCGTCAGCGCGCCCGACCGCATGTAGCTGCCGCGCCACACAGATAAAGGAGAGAAAGGCACTTGGACGTCACCTGGCTCGGACACGGCTGCTTCCGGCTGCGAGGCCGCGGCGCGGCCGTCGTCACCGATCCCTACCCGCCCTCGATCGGTCTCAAGCTGTCCCGGCTGGATGCCAACCTCGTCACGGTGAGTCACGAGCACGACAACCACAACTACACGCAGATCGTGCGAGACGCCTATGAGATCCGCGGTCCGGGCGAGTACGAGGTCGCTGGTGTGAGCGTGATCGGCATTCCCAGCTTCCACGATGCTGAGAAGGGCGCCAAGCACGGCCGCAACACGATCTACCTGATCGAGATAGACGATGTGCGCGTCTGCCATCTCGGCGACCTGGGCGGCGTCCTTGACGACGCGGAGGCAGAGTTGATCTCGGCGCCCGACGTCCTGCTGGTGCCGGTCGGCGGTCGCACCGTGATCAACGCCGCCCAGGCGGCCCAGATCGTCCGGCAGCTGGAGCCGCGCTACGTCATCCCGATGCACTACGCGATCCCGGGCCTGAAGCTGGAGCTGGACCCGCTGGACCGCTTCCTCAAGGAGATGGCCGTGGCGGCTGCGGAGCCGCAGCCCAAGCTGTCGGTGCAGGCTTCGTCGGGCGAGTACGAGACGAAAACGGTCGTCCTCGAGCCGAAAGTAGAGCCGAAGGTTTAACGGACGGTACTAACCCGGTAGACTCTTTAAAACCGCCCTGGAGGTCTGAATGTCGAAGTACGTTTTCGTGACCGGGGGTGTCGTCTCCTCGTTGGGAAAGGGCATCACTGCGGCGTCGATCGGGAACATCCTGAAGGCCCGCCACCTCTCCGTCTCCCTTCAGAAGCTCGACCCCTACCTCAACGTCGACCCGGGCACGATGAGCCCTTACCAGCATGGCGAGGTTTTCGTCACGGATGACGGCGCCGAGACGGATCTGGACCTCGGGCACTACGAGCGCTTCGTCGACGAGAACCTGACCGTCGCCTCCAACGTGACCACCGGCAAGATCTACCAGGAGGTCATCGCGCGCGAGCGGCGGGGCGACTACCTCGGCGCGACCGTGCAGGTGATCCCCCACGTCACCAACGTGATCAAGGAGAAGATCCTCCGCGCGTCGCGCGACCCGCAGGCCGACGTCGTCGTGGTGGAGGTGGGTGGGACGGTCGGCGACATCGAGAGCCTTCCGTTCCTCGAGGCGATCCGCCAGCTCAAGAACGATCTCGGGCGCCAGAACGTCTTCTACGTTCACTGCTCCCTCGTACCGGTCGTCCACGGCCAGGAGATGAAGACCAAGCCCACGCAGCATTCGGTCCAGGCCCTGCGTGCGATCGGCATTCAGCCCGATGCGATCATCTGCCGCTCGGAGATCGCGATCGATGCCGACCTCAAAGAGAAGATCGCGCTCTTCACCGACGTGCCTCGCGAGGCGGTTGTCTCCGTGCCCGACGTCGACTCGATCTACGAAGTGCCGCTGATGCTGGAGGCAGCGGGCCTCGGCAAAGTCATGGCACGGCACTTCGAGCTCGAGGAGGCAAGCCACGTGCCTGACCTCGGCCCATGGACGCAGCTGGTCGAGCGGATCAAGCACCCGAAGGCGACCGTCCCTGTCGCGCTGGTCGGCAAGTATGTTTCCCTCCCGGACGCATATCTCAGCGTCATCGAGTCCCTCAAGCACGCGGGCATCCATCACAACCTCGCGATCGACATCCGTTGGGTCTCATCGGAGAAGCTCGATGCCGGCGACATGTCGCCGCTCATGGGGGTGGCGGGCATCGTCGTTCCGGGGGGATTCGGATACCGCGGCATCGAAGGCAAGGTCCAGGCCTCGCGCTATGCGCGCCACAACCGCATCCCATACCTGGGCCTGTGCCTGGGCATGCAGTGCGCCGTGATCGATTTCGCGCGGGAGATGCTCGACGCACCGGACGCCAACTCGACCGAGTTCGCGGCGTTCACGTCAACGCCGGTGATCGACCTCATGCCCGAGCAGAGAAACGTCGACCAGATGGGCGGGTCGATGAGGCTGGGCCTCTACCCGTGCAAGCTGCTCCCCGGCTCGCTCGCCCACAAGGCCTACGGCGAGGAGGTCGTCTACGAGCGCCACCGCCACCGCTTCGAGTTCAACAACGAATATCGTGAGGTGATGGGCGAGGCCGGCATGGTGTTCAGCGGCGTGTCGCCGAACGGACGGCTCGTCGAGATCGTCGAGCTGGCGAACCACCCCTGGTTCGTGGCCAGCCAGTTTCACCCCGAGTTCCGCTCTAGGCCCAACCGCGCGCACCCCCTGTTCCGTGACTTTGTGAAGGCTGCTTTCCTGCAGAGCGGCATCGACCAGATGGAGCTTCGCCCGGCGGAGCTGCTGGAAGACACCGAAGGCCAGTAGGAGGCACCCGTGGAGCAGCCGAGAAGGGGGATCCCCTCGTTCCAGGCGCGCCGAGAGCTGTCGCTCGAGCTCGTCCACGCCACCGAGGCCGCCGCGCTCGCGTGCGCGCGCCTGCTGGGCAAGGGCGATCCCGACCGGGTCAGCGAGATCGCCGGCGAGGCGATGAGGCGAGTGCTGGAGGATGCCGGCCTGGGCGGCAGGATCGTGCTCGGTCCGCGCAACGATCCCAACCTCGCGTCCGGCTCTTCGCTGGCGGGGAACGACAACCTCGACTTCGGGCTCTTTCCGGTCGAGGGGGCGAGCCAGGTCGCACGGGGATCGGCGAACGCGCTATCGATTCTCGTGGCGGTCGAGCCGGGTGGCTTCGCCGAGCTGCCTCCGGTCTGGTACGCCGAGAAGATGGTGGCCGGCGCCGGAGCCCGAGGTGCGATCGACCTCGACGATTCGATCACCGACAACCTTCGACGGATCGCGTTTGCGCGCGACGCTCGCGTGCAGGACCTGACGGTGGTCATCCTCGACCGCCCCCGACATCAGGAGATCATCGCGGAGGTCAACGCGGCGGGCGCGCGCGTCCGGACGCTCGAGGAAGGTGACGTCGCGGGTGCGGTGATGGCCGCCGTCCCGGGCACGGGGATCGACGCGGCGATTGGGATCGATGGGCTGCACGCAACTTTGATAGCGGCCTGCGCGGTCCGCTGTCTGGGAGGCGAGCTCCAGGCCAGGTTGTGGCCGCGCAACGACGAGGAACGCGCCCTGATCGGCGAGCTCGCCGGCCGCGCGTTCGGCGTCGCGGACCTGGTGCCCGCGGCGGATGTCGCGGTCGCGATCACCGGCGTATCGGGCGGCCAGCTCCTGCCCGGGGTGCTCTTCGGCAGCGGTTACGCCGAAACCTCGTCGCTCCTCATGTCCAGCCGCCATGCCACGATCCGGCGGCTGACCACCCGGCACCACGTGGTCGGCGTCCCGAGCTAAGGTCCCAGTCCGGGATTAGCTGGGACCGGGCCCGGGTATCAATTACTGAGCAGATGAGCCAGACCGACCCGTTCCTACCGGGGCAGGGAGACGAGGTGCCGCCTCCTCCCCAGCCTCCGATCTATCCCGTGACGTCCGACATCCCACCGGATTCGCCCTTGCACAGCGCCCCGACGCCTTCTCAGGGAGCCAACAGGGGCGCGATGGGCGGGTTGGGCGGGCTGCTGGCCGCGGTCTGGGCCTTCGTCAAGTTCGGCGGACTGCTGATCTTCAAGATCCCGGCCGCCGGCACCCTGATCTCGCTGGTGATCAGCTTCGGCGGCTACGCCCTGTTCTACGGTCCCTGGTTCGCCTTAGCCCTCGTGACGATGATCTTCGTCCACGAGATGGGGCATGTGCTCGAGATCCGTCGCCAGGGCATGACTGCAACCGCCCCGATCTTCATTCCCTTCATGGGCGCGGCCATCTTCCAGCGGTCGCACCCCACCGACGCGCTGAAGCAGGCCGAGATCGGGATCGCCGGGCCGATCGCGGGCACCATAGGCGCCACAGCGGCCTTTGCGCTTTACGGAGCTACGCACAATGACGTCCTCCTGCTGGCCGCCCTGATCGGCTTCTACATCAACCTGTTCAACCTGCTCCCGGTCTGGCAGCTCGATGGCGCGTGGATCCTGGCGCCGGTTTCGAAGTGGTTCCAGGTCGCGGGCTACGGAATGATCGTGGTCGGGGCGCTGTTCCTGCACTTCGTCAGCCCGCTCCTGATCATCGTCGCCGTGCTCGGCATCCCGACCCTGATCGCGCGATTCCGCACTGCGGACAACCCGTATTACACGTCGGTTCCGGCCGGCGCGCGATGGGCGATGGGGGCGGCGTGGCTCGCGCTGGTGATCTACCTGGGCGTCGCCAGCCTCCAGGCCAGCAGCTTGCTGACGACCTTCGCCCGGTAAACTACGGATTGGAGACAAGGCCTTGAAAGCACAGATTCACCCCACTTACTACGAAGACGCGGTCGTCACCTGCGTGTGCGGGAACACGTTCACGACCGGGTCGACGCGCAAGGAGCTCAAGACCGAGATCTGCTCCGTCTGCCACCCGTTCTTCACGGGCACGCAGCGGATCGTGGACACAGGCGGCCAGGTCGAGCGGTTCCGCAAGCGGGCTGCTAAGACCCGGTCCTAGATGGCCCAACCGGAGACTTCCCCTCCGGTAGCGGGGACGGAAGCGCCCCACCCGGGCCGCCCCCGCGCGCCAGAGGCGCGGGGACCCCAGGAGGATCCCGGCAAGCGGGGAGGTAAAGCCGGGCAACCATTCTTCTATGGCGGCCAGGCCGTCATCGAAGGCGTGATGATGCGCGGCAAGCGACACTACGCGGTCGCCGTGCGCCTGCCCGGCACGAAGGAGATCGTGGTCGACCGCGGAGAGCTGAAGGCGTCGATCTACGTGAACCCGATCTGGAAGCTTCCGTTCGTCCGTGGCCTCGCGCTGATCGGCGAGCAGCTGCATCTCGGCATGAAGTCGCTCATCTGGGCGGCCAACATGAACGCCGGCGGCAAGGACATCGTGATCGGCAAGAAGGAGATCACGGGCTCTGTCGCGGTGGCGGGGGTCTTCGCGGCCACGATCTTCATCGGTCTCCCTCTGCTGCTGGCCGGCGTTGCGGTGCGCCACAGCGGTAGCTTCCAGTTCGTCCTGATCGAGGGCTTGATCCGGGTCGTGCTCGTGCTCGGCTACCTGTCCGCGATCGCTCTTCTCCCCGACGTGCGGCGGGTCTTCCAGTACCACGGCGCGGAGCACAAGACGATCAACGCCTTCGAATCCGGCTGGCTGCTCGATGTTCCGTCCGTGCGACGGGCGAGCACCCTCCATCCGCGCTGCGGAACCGGGTTCCTGATCGTTGTGCTCGTCGTGAGCGTCATCGTCTTCAGCATCGTCGCGATCTTCCATCCGAACGTGTTCTGGCTCATCGCAAGCCGGGTGCTGGCGATCCCGATCATCGCGGGCGCCGGCTTCGAGGCCATCCGGTTCATGGCCGTGCACCGCCGGAATCCCGTGGTCCGCGTCCTCCTCCTGCCCGTCCTCGGGACGCAGAAGTTCACCACCCGCGAGCCGTCGGACGACATGCTCGAGGTCGCCATCACCGCGTTCAACAGCGCGCGAGAGGGCGAGGAGGAAACCGCCGGAGCAGCCGCGTGATCGACCGCCTCGAAGGCATTGCCCGTCGCCACCGGGAGATCGAATCGGAGATGGCCAAACCGGAGGTCGCCTCCGACCACGAGCAGCTGACCAAGCTCGCGCGAGAGCAGCGCGCTCTCCGCGACACCGTGCAGACGTACGAGGCGTATAAGAAGGCGCGCCACGAGCTCGAGTCGGCGCGTGAGCTGCAGAAGCACGAACGCGATGCCGAGATGCAGGAATACCTGCGGGCGGAGGAGCATCGTGCCGCGGCTCAGCTCGCGGAGCTGGACGAGAAGCTGAAGGTGCTCCTTCTCCCCAAGGATCCGAACGACGATCGCGACGTCGTCGTCGAGATCCAGGGCGCTGAGGGTGGCGAGGAGGCGGCGCTGTTCGCCGGCGACCTCTTCCGCATGTACACGAAGTGGGCCGAGCGCAAGGGCTGGAAGGTGGACGTGGTCGAGGAGTCGCCGACCGAGAAGGGCGGCTTCGACAAGGTCGTGTTCGAGGTTCACGGGCACGGCGCCTACTCGCAGCTGAAGTTCGAGGGGGGCGTGCATCGAGTCCAGCGCGTGCCGAAGACGGAAGCTCAGGGCCGCATCCACACCTCCGCGGCCACGGTCGCCGTGATGCCTGAGGCGGACCCGGTCGAGGTCGAGCTGAAGCCTGAGGACATCGAGATCAAGACCTCGACCTCCCAGGGGCCGGGCGGACAGAGCGTGAACACCACCTACTCGGCGATCCGCATCACCCACAAGCCCACCGGGTTGCAGGTCAGCATCCAGGACGAGAAATCGCAGCTGCAGAACAAGGAGAAGGCCCTGCGCGTGCTGCGGGCGCGCCTGTACGAGATCAAGCTGGCGGAGCAGCAGGAGAAGATCGGGGCGCAGCGTCGCGGCATGGTCGGCACCGGCAGCAGGTCGGAGAAGATCCGCACGTATAACTTCAAGGAAAGCCGCGTGACCGACCACCGGATCAAGCTCACGCTTCACCGGCTGGACTCGGTGATGAATGGCGACCTCGACGAGCTGGTCGCCGCGCTGGTCAACGCCGAACGGGCCGCCCTACTCGAGGGCAGCGCGAAGCCTGAGTGACCGTTCTCGAAGTCCTCAAGCTCGCCTCAGACCACCTCCAGAAGCACGGCTCTGATTCAGCGCGCCTGGACGCGGAGGTCCTGCTCGCCCATGCGCTCGGGCTCCGGCGCCTCGACCTCTATTTGAAGTTCGACCGTCCGCTATCCGAGGCTGAGCTGGTCAAGTACCGGAACCTCACCGCGAATCGGGCCAAAGGTGAGCCGGTCGCCTACCTCGTCGGACACAAGGAGTTCATGGGCCTGGACTTCGTGGTCACACCGGCGGTCCTCATCCCCAACCCCGACACTGAGGTCCTGGTGCAGCGCGCGGTCGAGCTTGCCCGCGAAGCCGGGAGGCCGCTCCGGGTGGCGGATGTGGGAACAGGGAGCGGCTGTATCGCCATCGCGATCGCGCATTACGCGCCCAACGTCCAGGTCGTGGCCTCGGACGTGGCCCCCGATGCGCTCGAGGTGGCGGCGCTCAACGTGGCGGCTCACGGCCTGTCCGGTCGTGTCGAGCTCGTGTGCGGCGACCTGCTGGCGCCGCTGGTCGGCTCCTTCGACCTCGTTGTCGCAAACCTCCCGTACCTCGCGGCAGGCTCGGCGCTCGCCCCCGAGGTGGTGGCCCAGCCGGCGCGAGCCCTGTTCGCGGAAGATCGGGGCTCCGCGCTGGTGACCCGGTTGCTGGCGGAGGCGCCGGCCCGCCTGAACCCCGGAGGTCGCACGCTCGCCGAGCTCGATGCGTCTATCGCATCGATCGCGGTCGATGGTGCGAGCCGCCACTTCGCCGGTCACCGGATCCACAGTGACCTCGCCGGACACCAGCGCGTCCTCGAAGCATGGTCCTCCATCCCCGCGAACTCAGAGCCTTCGGCGTGAGTTCGCGGGGGCCCAGGTTTTTGAAACCGACCCGCGCAGGCCTCACCCGCGCGGCACAGCTGATCCGGAGCGGAGGTGTCATCGCCTTCCCGACGGACACCGTCTACGGCCTGGGCGCGGCGGCGGACGACGAGGTGGCCACTCGTCGCGTGTTTCACATCAAAGGTCGGCCGGTCGGGCTGCCGCTGATCCTCATGGTGGCGGCCGAGTCGCAGCTCGAGGGCTTCGTCCACGTCGACTCGCGGTCGGAAGCGATGATGCGGCGCTGGTGGCCGGGACCGCTCGCTCTGATCCTGTACGCGAAGGGCGGAGGGACGCTCGGGGTGCGCATCCCCAACCACAAGGTGGCCCTCGACCTGTTGCGCGCGGCCGGGCCGCTCATGACGACCAGCGCCAACCTGCACGGGCGCGAACCCGCCATGACCGCGGCCGACGCCGAGCTGCCGGGCGTGGCGGCGGTGATGGATGGCGGAAAGGCGCCGGGCGGCGTGGCGTCCACCGTGCTCGACCTCACGGGCCCGGAGCCACACGTGCTGCGCGAGGGCGCGATCACGACGCCGGAGCTGCTGGGGCCGCCGCCGCTGCGCTCGGGCTAGGATTCTGGGCGTGACCACGCCTATCACCACGATGACCTTTCGGGCGCTCGATCGCGAGGACCCGGAGATCGCAAACCTCATTCGCAAGGAGTTCAAGCGCCAGTCCGAGACGCTCGAGCTGATCGCCTCGGAAAACCTCACCAGCCCGGCCATCCTCGAAGCTCTGGGCACTCTACTCACCAACAAGTACGCCGAGGGTTATCCCGGGCGGCGCTACTACGGCGGCACAGGGGAGGTGATCGACAAGATCGAGCAGCTCGCCATCGACCGCGCGCAGAAGCTGTTCGGCGCCGAGTACGTGAATGTTCAGCCGCACGCCGGGTCGCAGGCCAACGCCGCGGTGTACATGGCCGTGTGCCAGCCGGGCGACCGCGTGATGGGCATGGACCTCTCGGCCGGCGGCCACCTCACCCACGGCAGCCCGGCGAACTTCAGCGGCAAGCTCTACGAGATCCATTCGTACGGCGTGGACCGCGAGACCGAGACGATCGACTACGACGCGATGGCGAAGCTGGCCGAACAGGTGCGACCCAAGATGATCATCGGCGGGTTCTCCGCCTACTCGCGAATCGTCGACTGGGCGCGCATGCGCGAGATCGCCGACTCGGTCGGCGCGACCTTCTTTGTCGACATGGCCCACGTGGCCGGACTGGTGGCCGGCGGCCAGTACCCATCGCCGATCCCCTATGCGGACATCACCACCACGACGACCCAGAAGACCCTGCGCGGAGCGTGGGGCGCGATCATCCTGTGCCGCAGCGAACGCCAGAAGGCGATCGATTCGGCCGTGTTCCCGGGTATCCAGGGTGGGCCGCTGATGCACGCGATCGCGGCCAAGGCAGTCTGCTTCGGCGAGGCCCTGAAGCCGGAGTTCAAGGTCTACGCCAAGCAGGTCGTCGTCAACGCGAAGACAATGGCCAATCGCCTCATGGAGCGCGGGCTGCGGCTGGTGAGCGGCGGAACGGACAACCACCTGATGCTCATCGACCTGCGGCTGCAAAAGCGAACGGGCAAGCAGGTCCAGGACATCGCCGAGACCGTGGGTATCACGCTCAACCGGAACTCAATCCCGTACGACGAGGCCTCGAAGTTCAACCCGAGCGGGGTCCGCGTCGGGACGCCGCTGGTCACGACCCGCGGCATGCGCGAGCCCGAGATGGTGGTGATCGCCGATTGCATCGCCGACCTGGTCGAGCGCATCGACGACCCGGCGACCCTCGATTCGGTGCACGAGCGGGCCCTGGAGCTCTGCCGGAAGTTCCCGATCCCCTACACCTTTGACTGACTTCGCCATTCCGCACGTTTGGCGCCAACGGAGCCCTGATGGATCTCGGTTTCCGCACGTTTGGCGCCACCGGTGCGTATTCGGAGTGAACGCGCCTTGACTGACTTCTTCGGCGGCGGCGCGCTGACGAGCCTGCGCGACCACCTTCTCCCGGGTCTGTGGCCGATGCTGGTCGCATTTGCCGTCTGTGCGTTGGTCGTGCCGGTCGCGATCGTCCTGTCGCGCCGTATCGGGTTGATCGCCCAACCCGGCGGCCGCCACGCACACCCCAACCCGACGCCACTGCTGGGCGGGCTGGCGATGTTCGTGGGATTCGCCGTCGCTGTGCTGATCTTCCTGCCCAACTACCAGTACATGCCAGGCGTGCTCGTGGTCTCGGGCCTTGCGGCTGGGCTCTTGATCCTGGACGACCGGCGCTCGATGAGCCCCTGGGTGAAGCTCGGTGTCCAGGTGCTTCTGTCTCTCCTGGCCGTGGTCGTCTATGGCATCGAGATCAAGGCGGTCAGTCTGCCAGGCCATCACATAGTTGACCTCGGGCTCCTGATTACGCCGGTCTCCATGTTCTGGCTGCTTGGCATGCAGAACACCGTTAACTTTCTGGACGGCGTCGACGGGCTGGCCGCAGGCGTGATCTTCATTGTGGCGCTGGTCTTGATGCTGGCAGCCGGGGAGCTGAAGGACATCGACGTCGTGAAGCTCAGTGGGGCGCTCGCCGGAACCTGCGCCGGCTTCCTGCTCTTCAACTTCCATCCCGCTCGGATCTTCATGGGCGATTCCGGGTCGCACTTCCTGGGCATCGCGCTGGGCATGATCTCGATCCTCGGCGTGGCCAAGGTCGCCGTCGCGTTCGCCCTCGCAGTCCCGGTGATCGCCCTGGCCGTGCCGATCGCCGACACCGCCTGGGCGATCCTGCGCCGGCGCCGGCGTAAGGCGTCGGTGGCGGTCGCGGACCTCGCGCATCTCCATCACCGGCTGCAGTCCTTCGGACTGGATGCGCGGCAAACCTGCTATGTCTTCTACGCCGCCAGCGCCCTCCTTGGCGCGCTGGGCCTGACGCTTTTCGGCCATGGCCGCGTCCTCGTCGTGGTCGTGGTGGTCACTGTAGCCCTGGTCTCGACCGTGGTCGCGGACCTGCTGCAGCACGCCGGCTGGCGGATCCCCGCGCCGTTCATGGGCCGCCTGCTCGGCACCTCGGGTTCCCGATAGAATTCAAAGGGGCATGGAGCCCACCCGCAGTACAGGCCCTTCGGGGGCTGATATGGCCGGAATCGGGATCTATCTCGCCGCCGCTGTCCTGCTGCCGATCGTTGGAGGCGTAGCGCTCGACAAGGCGCTGAACACCGCGCCGGTCTTCGTTCTCATAGGACTGTTCGTGGGTCTTGTTGCCGGTGCGGCCGGCATCTGGTTGAAGGTAAGGGAGCTCTCTAGGTGAGGTCCGGCGGCGTGCTCAGGGTGACGACGATCGGCTGCGCGGTTTTGGCGGCGGCCATTGTCGTGGCCGCTGCTTTGGCTGGACATGCCGGCTTTGGCATCGGCCTCGCCGCGGGGCTGCTCGTGGGTTCGCTCAACGGCTACGTGATCCAGGGAATGCTGGAGCGCAGAACACCATTCCGGATCGCCAGCCTCGGGCGATTGATCGGCTTCAGCTCGCTGGTCCTGGTCGCGGTATTGATCTTTGGCACCCAGGCGTGGACCCTGCCGCTCGGGATCGGCCTCGCCCAGCTCGTGATGGTCGCGGCGGGCGTGCGTCAAGGCCTGCGCGCGTGATCAGCTCAGATGCCGCAGTCGGCACCCATCCGACCATCGACCTCGGATGCGGGACCCTGTGCACGTTCAACTACGACAGCCTGATCTCGAGCGTCCTGGCCATCGCCGCCACGCTCGCGGTCGCCTTCTGGGTTCGCTCCAGGCTCAGGGAGGGCGAGCCGAGCAAGGTGCAGGCAATCTTCGAATGGGGCTACGACCAGCTGCGATCGCTCATCAAGACCAACGTCTCGGACGACGCGCTTTTCATCATCCCGCTCGCCATGACGCTCTTCCTGTACATCCTGATCGCGAACTGGATCGAGGTCTTGCCGCTCGCCTTCTTCCCGATTCTGCATGGAGCGAACGCCGACCTGAATCAGACCCTGGCCATGGGGTTGATCGTCTTCTTCGTCGTGCAGTGGTACAGCGTTCGAGTGCTCGGGCTCGGCGGCTTTCTGCTGCGCTTCACGAAGCCCTTTGAGCTGCCCTTGCCGGCCCGCATCGTCTTCATTCCGCTGAACATTCTCGAGGAGCTGGTGAAGCCCGCCACGCTGGCCCTTCGTCTCTTTGGCAACATCTTCGCGGGCGCGGTGATGATCGGCCTCATCGCCACCTTCGGTACGCTGCAGCTGCCGGTGGTAGGGAGCCTGCCGGCAACTGTGCTCGGATCATTGCTCCTCGCGATCTGGAAAGCGTTCGACGTCATCTTCATCGGTTTCATCCAGGCGTTCATCTTCATGCTGCTGACGGTCATCTATTTCGGTGCTGCCCGCGAGGGCCTAGAACACCAACATCATTAGGAGGGTCACATGACAGATCACGGACTTGTTCTCGCCGGCGCCCTTGTAGCTTTCGGTCTCGCCATTGGTTTGGGCGCCATCGGCGCCGCCTTCGGCGACGGCCTTGCGGGCAATGCATTCATCAGTGGGGTCGCGCGCCAGCCCGAGGCACAGGGACGCATGATCCCGTGGCTGTTCACGATCGTCGGCCTAGTCGAGGCGATGTACTTCATCAACCTTGCCTTCGGTTTCGTGTTCCTGTCAAACGTCCCAGCGAAATAGATGGTTTTCCTCGCCGGCGTAGCGGGCGTCATACAGATCAATGGGACCGTGATCGTCGAGCTGATCACGTTTGTGATCATGCTGGCGATCCTAGCCCGCTACGTGTATCCGGAGATCGTGAAGCTGGCTGAGGCCCGCCAGCGGGCGATCGCCGAGCAGCTGAAAGAGGCGGAACAGGCGCGTACCGAGGCGGAGCAGCGTTTGAAAGAGGCCGCGGCGAAGCTGGACGACGCCCGCAAGACCGCCCAGAGCGTGATCGAAGCCGCGACCAAGTCGGGCGAGCAGCTGCGCCATGAGCTGAAGCAGAAAGCAGAAGAAGAGTCGAAGCGAACGATCGAGGCCGCAAAGAAAGAGATCGAAGCTGAGCGCGAGCGTGCGGTCCAGTCGGTGCGGAGCGAAGTGGCGAACCTTGTCGTGGCCGCCACTGAGAAGGTCATCGGCGAGACCCTCGACGACACCAAGCACAGGCAGCTGATCGAGCGGGCAATAGCGGAGGTCGCGAGTGGCAACGGCAGCAGCTAGGCGATACGCAAAGGCAGTTTTCGAGCTGGCCGAAACGGAGGGCCAGGTCGACGAATGGAGCCGCCGCATCGCCGCGGTCCGTCAACTCCTGTCGGATCCCGAGATCGCGTCCGTGCTGACCAATCCGACCATCGCGACCGAGCAGCGCTTTGCGCTGATCTCGGGCGCGCCCCACGTACTCGATCCAGAGGCGACCAACCTCGCGAACCTGCTGATCGAATCGAACCGGGTCCGCGACGTCGCCGCAATCGAGGAGGAGTTCCAGCGACTCGCGGATGATGCGGCCGGTCGCGTGCGCGCCACCGTAACGACGGCGGTCGAGCTTTCGCCCAAAGATCGCGACCGCGTCGAGGAAGAGCTGTCGAAGCGACTCGGCAAAGAGATTCGCATGCACGTCGTGGTCGACCCTCGGATCCTCGGTGGGTTGAAGCTCCAGTACGGCGACCGCCTTGTCGACGCCAGCGTCTCCACACGATTGCAGCAATTGCGCCGCCGTCTCGCGGCCTCATAGGAGTTACCGAAGAAAGTGGGAATCAGCACCAAAGAGATCTCCGAAGTCATCAAGGAACGGCTCAAGGATTTCGACGCCAGCCTGGTGTCGACCGACGTGGGACGCATCGTCGCGACCAGCGACGGAATCGCGCAAATCTACGGCCTGCAGAATGCGATGGCCGGCGAGCTGCTCGAGTTCCCGCACGAGACGTACGGCCTGGCCCTGAACCTGGAGGAAGACCAGGTCCGCGCCGTGATCCTCGGCGATTACGGGCACCTTCACGAGGGGGATGAGGTGCGAACCACCGGCCGCCTGCTCGAGGTGCCTGTGGGTGAAGCGCTGATCGGCCGCGTGGTCAGCCCGCTCGGGCAGCCGCTGGACGGCAAGGGCCCGGTCAAGACGACCAAGACGATGCCGATCGAGAAGATCGCGCCCGGAGTCATCACCCGCAAGCGCGTTGACAGCCCGGTGCAAACAGGCATCAAGGCGATCGACGCGATGATCCCGATCGGTCGCGGTCAGCGCGAACTGATCATCGGCGACCGGTTCACGGGAAAGACGACCGTCTTGCTTGACACGATCATCAACCAGAAGGGAAAGGATCTCATCTGCATCTATGTGGCGATCGGGCAGAACGCGGCCTCGATTGCCCGGGTCGCGGCGACCCTCGAAGAGAACGGCGCGATGGACTACACGATCATCGTGGCGGCCACCGCATCGGACGCGGCCTCCCTCAACTTCATCGCCCCGTACGCGGGCTGCGCGATGGGTGAGTATTTCATGGAGCAGGGCAAGGAGGTCCTGTGCTGCTACGACGACCTGACCAAGCAGGCATGGGCCTACCGCGAGCTTTCGCTCAACCTCCGCCGTCCTCCCGGTCGCGAGGCGTATCCCGGCGACGTGTTCTATCTGCACTCGAGGCTGCTCGAGCGCGCCGCGAAGATGAGCCCGGCGCACGGCGGCGGTTCACTGACCGCACTTCCCGTCATCGAGACGCAGGCCAACGATGTGTCGGCGTTCATTCCGACGAACGTGATCTCCATCACCGACGGGCAGATCTACTTGCAGTCGGACCTGTTCAACGCCGGCCAGCGACCCGCGCTCAACGTCGGCATCAGCGTCTCTCGCGTCGGCGGAGATGCGCAGACCAAGGCCATGCGCCAGGTCAGCGGCCAGTTGCGCCTGGACCTTGCGCAATACCGCGAGCTGGCGGCTTTCGCCCAGTTCGCCTCCGACCTCGACACTGCGACGCGGAACCAGCTGGAGCGAGGCGCGCGCCTGACCGAGCTGCTCAAGCAGGACAAGTACCAGCCGGTGCCGCTGGCTGAACAGGTGGCGGTCCTATATGCCGGCACGCAAGGCTTCCTGGACAAGGTCCCGGTTGCCCGCGTCAGGGAGTGGGAGGCCGGTTTCGTCCGGTTCCTCAAGACCGAGGAGCCGGACTTACTCGCCGAGATCGAGAAGCAAAAGGCGTTGGACGACAAGCTGTTTGAGCGCCTTAAAGCTGCGATCGCGAACTTCAACCACCAGTTCGGAGTCGAGGCCGACAAGGCAACTCAGGCGGCCAAGTCGGACGGCAAATCAGCACCGAAGGCCCAAGCGCCCACCGCAGGCGTAGAAGCGAAGGGGCAATCTCCGGCAATGACAGAAACCGCGGAGGGGCCCGCGAAAGTCGAGAGAGCCGAGAAGGCCGAGAAAGCCGAGGAGCGTCCGTCTCAGCTCAACCAGATCCGAGCGGCCGTGAACGACTCGCCCGCCAAACCGGCGCCAGCAGCCGGGCCGGCCCCGCTCAGCGACGAAGAGCACACGGAACCGAAACCAAAACCGAAGCCTAGAAAACCAAAGGCAGACTAAGTGCCCGCATTCCGAGATATCGTCCGGCGGATCGACTCGATCCGGAACACCCAGAAGATCACCAAGGCGATGCAGGTGGTCGCGGCGACGCGGCTGCGGCGCGCTCAGGCGGCGGTGCAGGCGACGCGTCCCTACTCCGAGAAGATGCTCGAGGTGCTGCAGACCGTGGGCGAGCGGGCGACGGAGTACAAGCATCCCTTCCTGGTCCGTCGCGAAGGAAAGCGCGCGGTCATGATCCTCGTGACCACAGACAAGGGCCTCTGCGGCGCGATCAACGTGAACAACATCCGGGCGGCCACGCGCTACATGAACGAGCACTACACCGAAGGCCAGCGCTACGTGACGATCGGGCGCAAGGGACGCGACTTCCTGCTCCGCTACCGGCGTGACGTCATCGCTGAGGTGAGCGGGGTATCGGATCGCCCGACGGTCGCGGAGGTGCTGCCCGCGATCAGCGTCGCCCTTGAGGAGTACACGAAGGGCAACACCGACGCGGTCCTGCTCGGCTACTCGAAGTGGATCTCCACGATGAAGCAGGAGGCGACTGTGACCGTGCTCATCCCGGCCGAGATTCCGCATCGCGAGGCGGAGGGCAAAGGCCCCAGGGCCGACTACATCTACGAGCCCGACCCGGAATCGGTGCTCGACGGCCTGCTTCCACGCTACGTGGAGACGCAGGTCTTCCAGGCGGTGCTCGAGAATAAGGCGAGCGAGTACTCGGCAAAGATGATCGCGATGCAGAACGCGACCAACGCCGCCGGCGACCTCATCGACGCGCTCACGCTGTTTGCGAACAAGGTCCGCCAGGCCGGCATCACCACAGAGCTCATGGAGATCGTTAGCGGCGCCGAAGCCATGCGGGCGTCGAGCTGAGGGAGGACTGAGATGGCGAAAACCAAGCACACACCGAAGGCCGAGACGAAGAAGACCAAGGACGGCCACGTCAGCCAGGTCATCGGCGCCGTGGTCGACGTCGAATTTCCGCCGGGCGAGCAGCCCGAGCTGTTCGAAGCGCTCGAGGTCAAGACGCAGGACGGCCACATCGTGGTCCTCGAGGTCGAAGGCGCGATCGGCGACAACGTGGTCCGCACGATCGCGATGGACGCGACCGACGGCTTCCGTCGCGGCGACCCGGTGAGGGCCACCGGCGGCCCGATCTCGGTGCCGGTCGGTGTAGAGACGCTCGGCCGCATGTTCAACGTGATCGGGGCGCCGATCGACGACGAGCCGTCGCCCGAAGGTGTCACACGCTGGCCGATCCACCGGCCCGCGCCGCCTGTTTCGGAGCAGCAGGCGAAGGTGGAGGTCCTGGAGACCGGGATCAAGGTCATCGACCTGATCTGCACCTTCGCGAAGGGCTCGAAGATCGGGTTGTTCGGCGGCGCGGGCACAGGCAAAACGGTGATCGTGCAGGAGCTGATCCGCAACATCGCCTACCAGCACAAGGGGCGGTCGGTGTTCGCCGGAGTCGGCGAGCGCACGCGCGAAGGCAACGACATGTATCACGAGATGCAGGACGCCGGAGTGCTGCCGCAAACGGCGCTCGTCTTCGGCCAGATGAACGAGCCCCCTGGCGCCCGCGCGCGAGTCGGCCTGACGGGGCTCACGATGGCGGAGTACTTCCGCGACGCGGAGGGCGCGGACACGCTGCTCTTCATCGACAACATCTTTCGTTACCTGCTCGCGGGCTCCGAGGTGTCGGCCCTGCTGGGACGCATGCCTTCGGCCGTCGGGTATCAGCCCACGCTGGCGACCGAGATGGGCGAGCTCCAGGAACGAATCACGTCGACGAGCAAAGGCTCGATCACCTCGGTCCAGGCGGTTTACGTGCCCGCCGACGACTACACGGACCCCGCGATCCAGACCGTGTTCGCCCACCTTGGCGCTACGGTGCGTCTCGAGCGGGCCCTGGTCGAGATCGGAATCTACCCGGCCATCGATCCCCTCGGCTCTTCCAGCCGGTTCGTCGAGGCGTCGATCGTCGGACAGGACCACTACGACACCGCGCAGGGCGTGAAGAAGACGATGCAGCGTTACAAGGACCTGCAGGACATCATCGCGATCCTCGGCATGGAAGAGCTGTCGGACGACGATAAGCAAGCCGTGTCACGGGCGCGCAAGATCCAGCGCTTCCTTTCGCAGCCGTTCAACGTCGCGCAGCGGTTCACCGGGCGCGAGGGCAAGTCGGTGCCGATCGCCGAGACCGTGCGCGGCTTCAAGGAGATCCTCGAGGGGAAGCACGACGACCTGCCGGAGCAGGCGTTTTACATGGTGGGCACAATCGACGAGGCGCGGGCGCAGGGCGAAGAGATGAAGAAGAAGCAGTCCTCGTAGTGAAGTTTCCGCTTCGGGTCGTCAGCGTCGAGCGGAGCCTTTTCGAGGGCGACGTCGAGTTCATCATCGCCAACGGCGCGGACGGCGAGCTGGGCGTGCTCGCGCGCCACGCCCCACTCATGACGATCCTCAAGCCAGGGCCGTTGAGGATTCAAGAGGTGTACGGAGGGCCCGAGCAGGTGCTCTTCGTCGGAGGCGGATTCCTCGAGGTCCTGCCCGACCGCGTCACCGTTCTGGCGGACGTGGCTGAGCACGCAGACGAGATCTCGGTCGAGCGTGCCGAGGAGGCGCGCCGCCGCGCGCAGGAGAAGCTGGCCGGCACGCTCAGCACGGCCGAAGAGACTGAGTTCCAGAACGCGCTGGCCATGGCGGAAGCCCGCCTGCGCCTCGCGCGAATGCGCCGCGGCTAGGTCCCGACCCGTGGCACGCGAACACCAGCACGCGCTGCGGATCACTGGCGGGGCGCAGCTCGCCGGCAGCATCTGCATCAGTGGATCGAAGAACGCGGCGCTGCCCGAGATGGCCGCTGCCCTGTTGACCACAGGGACGCTCAAGCTGAGCAACGTTCCCAGGGTGCGGGACACCGTCGTGATGGCTGAGATCCTGTCCGGACTTGGAGGCGCGACCGAGGGCCAAGGTGAGATGCGCCTCAACATGGCCGGGGCGCAGGCGAGCGACGTTCCCGCCGAGCTCGGCCGCCGGATGCGGGCGACGATCCTTTTGCTCGGCGCGCTGCTCGGGCGGTTCGGAAGAGCCCGCCTGCCGCGGCCAGGTGGCGACGACATCGGCGCGCGCCGAGTCGAGCAGCACCTTCGTGGCCTGCGCCAGATGGGCGCTCAGATCACCGAGACGGACACCGAGATCATCGCGGAGGCGAAGCGGCTGCGAGGTGGGCGCATCGTTTTCGACCTGCCCACCGTCACGGGGACGGAGAACATCCTGCTCGCGGCCGTGCTCGCCGAAGGGCGCACCGAGATCTTCAACGCCGCACGGGAGCCGCACGTCCAGGATCTCTGCCGGCTCCTGGTCAAGATGGGGGCGCAGATCGAGGGCGTCGGGTCGGAGCGGCTCGTGGTCGATGGGGTCGACGAGCTGGGCGGCGCCGAGCACACGGTCATCGCCGACTACCTGGAGGCGGGGACTTACGCGCTCGCGGCGGCCGCGACCGGCGGCGAGCTGCGCCTTGAATGCAGCCGGCCCGAGGATCTCAACATGGTCTTGCTCAAGCTCGAGCAGGCGGGCGCTCAGGTCGAGGTGGGTGAGGAGTGGTTTCGCGTTGGGCGCCAGCCGAAGACGCGACTCAGGCCCAACGACATGTCCACGTGGACGTTCCCAGGGTTTCCGACCGACCTCCAGGCGCAGTACATGGCGCTCATGACCCAGGCCGACGGGAAGACGGTGATCTCCGAATACGTGCACGAGAATCGCTTCCATCACGTCGCTCAGCTCGCCAGGATGGGTGCGAAGATCACGGTCGAGGGACGCCTCCACGCCGTCGTGCACGGCCCATGCAAGCTGCATGGCACCGACGTCGCCATCCCCGACATCCGCTCCGGCGCCGCGCTCGTGATCGCTGCGCTGTGCGCCGAAGGCGAGAGTCTGCTCCGCAACTCATGGCACGTCGAGCGAGGATACGAAGACATGGCGGGCAAGCTTGCGTCGGTCGGCGCGCAGATCGAGTCGATCACCGTCGAACAGGAGTCAGGACCCTCTGACAATACTTACGAATGAGGTTTCCCTCCCCCCATCGGGGAGAGGGCCAGGAAGAGGGGCTTAAACGTGTTGTCGAAAAAGATCGGGATCGACCTCGGCACCTCGACCGTCCTCATCTACGTCAAAGGTGAGGGAATCGTGATCAACGAACCGTCGTTGGTGGCCGTCAATCGAGACGGCACCCGCATCCTGGCCGTGGGGAAGGACGCCTTCGAGATGGTCGGCCGTGCGCCAGACACGATCCAGGTCATTCGACCCATGCGCGAAGGGGTCATCGCGGACTTCGTCGTGACCGAAGGCATGCTGCACCACTTCATCCGCAAGGTCCAGGGCCGCCAGCGCATCTTCAAGCCCGAGATCATGATCTGCGTCCCATCGGGCGTGACCTCGGTCGAGCGAAGGGCGGTCACTGAAGCTGCGATCTCGGCCGGCGCGCGACAGGCCTGGCTGATCGACGAGCCGCTGGCCGCGGCGATCGGTGCGGGCCTTCCGATCGCGGAACCGAGGGGCAACGCAATCTGCGACGTCGGTGGAGGTACCACGGAGATTGCTGTGATCTCGCTGTCGGGCATGGTGGTGGCGCACTCCATTCGGGTTGGCGGCAACCGGATCGACGACGCGATCACGACCTATATGAAGCGCAAGCACAGCCTGCTGATCGGCGAGCGGACGGCCGAAGAGCTGAAGATCGCCGTCGGGTCGGCGGTCTTGATGAAGGAGCCGCTCGTCACCGAGGCTCGCGGGCGTGACCTTGTGTCGGGGCTGCCTAAGAACGTCGAGGTCACCTCGAACGACATCACCGAGGCGATTCAGGAGCCGCTGCGCCTCATCGTAGGCGCGGTGCGCGACGTGCTCGAGGAGACACCGCCTGAGCTGGCCGCGGATATCTTCGACCGCGGAATCGTGCTGTCCGGTGGAGGGGCGCTGCTGCGCGGGCTCGATCGCTACATCGCGATGCACACGGGTCTCCCGACGGTCGTGGCGGACGATCCGCAGACGTCGGTGGTGAGAGGCACCGGTCTTGCGCTCGAGAATTTCGAGGTCCTCAAGCGGAATCAGTCGTATCTGCGCTAGATAAGTGATCGGGCTGCAGCTGGTGGTCGACGGCGTCGGGCTCGAGCGGCCCCGCGCGGGGGTCGGCGTTTACACGACCCAGATCCTGCACGCGATGCACGTCGACCGACCCGACTGCCGGCTCACGGTCTTCGGCCCACCGGGCGCCTTCGTGCACGTTCCTTACGCCACCTACAGGCCTCTGCCGAGGGCGCGCCTCATCGGCCGCCACCTCCAGTGGCCCTCGCGAATCAGGCAGCTCAAGCCGGACGCCTACTTCGGACCGGCGGGCGTGCTTCCACTGGGCGACGTCGCCTGCCCATCCGTGATCACCGTCCACGACCTCGCTATCTACCGCAATGCGGGCTGGTTTCCGGCTCGGCAGCCCCTCAGCACACGCTTCGTGGTGCCACGTTCAGTGCTGCGAGCCGATGTCGTGATCGCGGTCTCCGAGAACACAGCGCAGGACCTGGTCGACGTGTTCGGCATTCCGCGATCGAGGATCGATGTCGTGCATCACGGTGTCGCCACGAGCTTTTCACCGATGAGCGCCGAGGACTTAGCGATGGCCCGCGCGCGATTGAAATTGCCCGAGCGATTCATTCTGTTCGTCGGAACCATCGAGCCCCGCAAGAATCTCGAGACGCTGCTAGAAGCCTGGGCGATGATGCGGGACCGGCCCGACCTGGTCGTGGTCGGGGCCTGGGGCTGGAACTACGAACCGATCCGGGCGCGGATGGAACGGATGGGCCCCGGGCTGCACCATCTCGGCGGGCTCGACCCGGCCGACCTGCCAGCGGTCTACAACCTGGCCCGCGTCCTCGCCCACCCGGCGTGGTATGAGGGATTCGGCCTGCCGCCCCTCGAGGCGATGGCTTGCGGCACCCCGGTGGTGGTATCCGACCGCGCGAGCCTACCCGAGGTGGTGGATGGCGCCGGTCTGGTCGTGCCCGCCGACCAGCCGGACGCGTGGCGAAAGGCGCTGGAGAAGGTGATCGGCGATACCGACCTGGCCGCCGACCTGAAGAGACGAGGCATCCTGCGCGCCGCGCAGTTCAGCTGGCCGCGCGCCGCGACGCTCACCTGGCACGCGATCGACCGAGCGATCGATTCGCGACAACGCTCGGACTAACGTCGCAGGGTTGGCCGGGGTCCCCCCGGCCATGACTTTGTCTTCAGTGCCTGCCAAGCGCCGCCAGGCGTCAGCCGATTAATGAAGGCCCATCGATATACCGGAATGGGAGCAGGCACGCGGGCGAAGCTCGCCTGCCGATGCAATCAGTAAGTCCCACCCTCATCGCCGCTTGCGCGCAGGGAAGACCATTCCGGGTTTTCCCTCATACCTTTAGACCAGCTCTCGGATGACTGCGGCCACGCCGGCAGCGCAGCGGTCCCACGTGAATTTGCCCGCCCGCTCGCGGGCCGCTTTCGCGAGGGAGCTTCGAAGACGCTCGTCGCCAAGCGCAACCTCGATCACCTTCGCAACCTGGTCGGCATCGGCGGAGTCGTTGAAGTAGAGGGCTGCGTCGCCGCCGACCTCGGGTAGGGACGAGGCTTTGGCCGCCACCACCACCTTGCCACGCGCCATCG
>DATBZR010000029.1:0-7261 GCA_036513095.1 Candidatus Dormiibacterota bacterium
GCGGCGCCGCCGACGGAATCGGTCGAGGTGTGAACGCCTTCGTGCAGGATGCGGCGGCGGATCGGCTCGCCTGCGGCGAACCCGATGCTTGAGCCGAGGCTCCCGCCGATCACGAGCACGAGCGCGGCGCCAAGGGGCCGCGCGCCGGGGTTGTGGATTCCCAGGTAGTCGAGCAAGGGGGTCGCCGCGGCCGCGCCCAGCAGCACACCACCGACCAGGCCCGCGTACTGGGCGGCAGAGAGCCAGAATCCGCGCCGGTAGCCGTTGGCGACCCCGATCAGCGTTGCGGCAAGGATCACGAAATCCACGAGGTCAAACCCCATCAGCGAGTTAACACCCTACCCGGTCGAAATCTTCTGACGCCGGTTTGCCGATAATTGACGGCGTGACTTTTCTCGTAGGCGAATGGGTGCCCGCGTGGCTTGGGATGAGCGTCACCTTCCTGGTTGCCGCTCTTGGTGTGGTCGGGCTCGGTTGGTGGGTGCTGCGCAAGGACAAGCTCAACCGCGCCGGCGAGGAAGCCCTGGAGCAACCGAAAGACACTCACCACTAAGTTCGACTGATTCCCGGGACGCGAGCGATCAGGCCGGAACTGGTTTCGCCTCCGGGTCGACGAACTCTCCCGACTCTCGCAGGTCGCGCAGGGGCATGAAGCTTCGAATCGGTGGCACCCGCTCGAAGTTGTAGGGCGGTGGTGGAGACGTCGTCGCCCACTCGAGGGTGTTGCCGCCCCATGGATCGTTACCGGCGATCTCGCCGCCGTGCCAGCTCCTGACGATGTTGATCAGGAGCAGGAGGACGGAGAACGCGATCAGGAACGAGGAGACCGTGATGATCGTGTTGGTCGTGGCCCAGGCCGCGTTGGTGTACGTCGCGATGCGGCGCGGCATGCCCTCCAGCCCGAGCGTGTGCATGATGAGGAAGGTTCCGTTGAACCCGACAAAGAGCGTCCAGAAGTTCCACTCACCGAGCGTGCGGTTGAGCAGGCGCCCCGTGATCTTCGGGAACCAGTAGTAGATGCCGGCGAAGATCGTGAACACGCTGCCGCCGAAGAGCACGTAGTGGAGATGGGCTACCACGTAGTAGGACTGGTGCAGCTGAGTGTCCACTGGGACTGACGCGAGGTAGACGCCGGTGATGCCGCCGATCAGGAACGTGGCCAGGAATCCGAAGACGAACTTCATCGGCACGGTGAACTCGATCGAGCCCCACCAGGCGGTCGCGATCCAGTTGAAGAACTTGATGCCGGTAGGCACCGCGATCAGCATCGTCATGACCATGAAGAATCCCTCGACGTATGTGTTCATGCCGACGGTGAACATGTGGTGCGCCCACACAGTCATGGAGAGGAAGACGATGCTGAACAGCGCGGCGACCATGGACATGTAGCCGAAGATCGGCTTGCGCGCGAACACCGGGATGATCTCCGAGACCATTCCGAACCCGGGCAGAATCATGATGTAGACCTCGGGGTGCCCGAAGAACCAGAACAGATGCTGGTAGAGGACCGGCCGGCCTTGGGTGGTGAAGAACTGGGTTCCGAGCTGGCGGTCGAACTCCAGCAGGATCATGGCCGCCGCGAGCGGCGCGCCCACGACGAGCAGCAGGATCGAGGTATTGATTTGCGCCCACACGAACATTGGCAAGCGTGTCAGCTTCATGCCCGGCGCGCGGAGGGCCACGATCGTCGTCAGGAAGTTGGTCGAGGCCATGATGCCGCTGATCGCCCAGACGATGATGCTCAGGGCCCAGAAGTCCACGCCGAGGCTGTGCGACTGGTAGGCCTTCTCGGTCAAGGGCGCGTAACCCGTCCAGCCTGCGTCCAGCGCGCCGCCGGTGAAGAAGCCGCTGTAGTAAAGGATGATCGACACCGGCACCAGCCAGAACCCGAGCAGGTTCACGCGCGGGAAAGCCATGTCTCGGGCCCCGATCATGATCGGGACCATGTAGTTGGCGATCCCGGTCAGGAAGATCGTGACGAAGAAGAAGATCATCGTCACTCCGTGAGCGGAGATGAGCTGGTTGTATGTCTCGGCGTCGACGACTTTGGCGTTGGGCTGTGAAAGCTGAAGCCGGATGATCAGCGCGAAGATGCCGCCGACCACGAAGCTCAATACGCCGGTGACCATGTACATGATCCCGATCAGCTTGTGGTCGGTGGTCGTCAGCCAGATGCTGATCGGCTTGAAGAAGGTGTCGTCGTAAGACTTGGGACGAGGCAGGGCTGTCGTGGCTGCCATCTGATTCCTATCCTAACCCGGGCTCGGCGAGGCTGACGTTGAAGGGGAAGGCGACGCATGCTGCGCGGCCAGCTTCGTCTGCACCCACTGGTCGTAGTCGGTCTGGTCCATCGCCTGAACGATGATCTGCATCGTGCTGTGCCCTGCGCCGCAGAGCTCGGCACACTCTCCGCGCCACTTACCGACCTGATTGATCTTCAGCCAGGAGAAGTTGTCGTATCCGGGCACTGCGTCGGTCTTGCCTGAGATGGCTGGCACCCACCACGAGTGGATGACATCAGTGCCCTGGAATCGCAGCTTGATCAGGGTGTTCACGGGCACCACGAACGGCGTCACGTCGCCGGCCAGCGTGCCCTCCTGGTCCACCACGACGCCGTTGTCATACGTGTAGATCCACCCGAACTGGTGGCCGCTGATGGTGACATTCATCTGCTGGTTGTCGATCGGCTGAAAGTCCTTTTGCAGCGTGATGAAGCTGCCGATCGCGATCGCAAGGACGATCGCCAACGGCGCCGCCGTCCAGGCGATCTCAAGACCGTTGTGGCCGTGGATCTGCGGCGGCACATAACCCACCGGCTGTCGCGATCTCCGGTAACGGAGGACGACCCAGAGCAGCGCTGCTTCGACGCCGACGAAGACGATGATCGCCGGGATCGAGATCAGCGCATAGAGGTTGTAGATGTCCTGCCCGTTGGGTGAAACAGGCGTCGGGAAGATGGGGGAGATGCCCCCGAGCCCGCCGCAGGAGCTGACGGTCAGCGCGGCGGCCACAAGGCCGAGCGTCGCGAAGGTCGCGCGGGCGCGTGCTGCCACGGCGGCAAGTATAAGTTCGCGCTGGCAGCGGTCGCCGGAGCTGCGGCGCCCATGCGGCCCATCTGCGTCGTTGCGACCTCCGCTCCTCGCTCACGCATTCACGATGCGCTCGCTGCGGTGCTCGGTCGCGCCTAGCATCTGGGCCACCTGGGCACCGGATCTCTCATCGCCCACCGCCAGCGCGAACTTTCGGTGACCCGAACCGCGACCGGCGAGGCCGGTGGGGGAACCGATAGAATCCGAAATCGACTGTGGCGGCCTCGAAGCAGACTCGATACGTAGACGTGTCGAACCCCAGCCTGGTGGTGGAGTGCCCCCGCTGTGGTCTCATGACGGCACGCTTTGTCGACATGTGCCGGAACTGCGGCTACAAGCTCTGGCCCTCGAGCGTGATGGCCTCGGCCGCGTTCAAGGCGTGGCGGGCGGGCGACCCCGAGCAACGCTCTGAGGTGTCCCGTTTCGACATGAGCTATCCCATCTACACCGACAACACGATCGACTACGAGGCGCGAGCTCACCAGCTCGGCATTCACCTCTCGCCGAACAGCAACTGGCCTTTCGTCATCTGTTTTGGCTTGCTCTTCCTCTCCCTTGCCGCCATCCCGTTCTCGGCCACAACTCGCATCGTGCTGGCCGTGATTGGAGGGCTGATCTTCCTGTGGGGACTCGTTGGGTGGGTCGTGATCGACGACAGTCGGATGTTCCCGAGTGAGAGCGTAGATTCGCAGGTGCACCACTGATGGCGGTTGCCACCATGCGCCCCGAGATCCAGCCCCAGTATCCCGCGATCAAACCGGGAATGATGGGCATGTACATCTTCTTGGCGTCCGAGGTGATGTTCTTCGGCAGCCTGTTCGCGGTGTACTTCTACCTTTTCGGGTCGCACATCGTGTGGCCCCCGCCGCCACCCAGCAACGTCAGCAAGTTCTACGTCGACTGGTACCCGATCCCGGTCGTCAACACGATCGTGTTGTTCTCCAGCGCGTTCACCTGCCATTTCGCCGCCGACGCCCTGGCTCACGACAACCGGCGCCGGTTCTTCACACTCTGGACCGCCACGATCCTGCTGGGCCTTGCCTTCGAGTTCGGCCAGCTGTATGAGTTCATCAACGCTTTCGGGCGCGGCTTGAACCTGACCGCCAACAGTTTCGCGAGCTCCTTTTTCATCATGACCGGCTTCCACGGTGCTCACGTTCTGGGCGGGCTTGTCCTGCTGACCCTGATCCTCTATCGAGCCGCCAAGGGCCAGTTCTCGTCTCATCACCACGTGGGGGTCGCCGCCGTAACCCTCTACTGGCACTTCGTGGACGTGGTCTGGTTCTTTCTCTTCACGATCCTGTACGTCGGAGTCGCTCTGTTCCGATGAAAGCGCTGGTTGCGGCCGTGGCAGCTCTGGCCCTTCTCTCAGGGTGTGGTGGTGGCAGCAGCTCCCAACCGGCCGGGTCGATCAAGGTGACGCTGACCGAGTTCAAGTTCGACCCATCGACCATCAGCGCGCCAAGCGGCAAGGTGGTGTTCTACCTGGTCAACGCCGGCACCACCTCGCACGACATGGTCATTCGGGACAGCTCCAACAATCGGATCGACGGCAGCGAGCTGGTCTCCGCCGGCGACACGTCCGTCTTCACCGTGAACAGCATCCCGGCAGGGACGTACACGTTCTTCTGCGACCAACAAGGACACGAAGCCTCGGGAATGAAAGGAACCCTGACGATCAGCTAGGTCGGCGTCGGGCTCGCGCTTGGGCTCGGTGATGGGGACGGGCTGGGTGAGGGAGAAGGCGACGGGCTCGGTCCCGGCGCCACGCTCAAAAGCTCGACATCGAAGATCAGCGTCGCGTTGGGCGGGATGATCACCGCCCCGGTATTCGGATCGGTCTGACCCGCGGTGCCGTAGCCGAGCGCTCCCGGGATGATCAGCTTGCGTTTGCCGCCGACCTTCATGCCCGGGATTCCCTCGTCCCAGCCCGGAATCACCTGTCCAACTCCTATCTGCAGGGCGAAAGGCGAGCGACCGGCCTGGCGGCTCGAGTCGAACGGCGGCCCCCCTGTGGACAGCCAGCCCGTGTACTGAACGGTCACGTTCATGCCGGACTTCGCAACGTCTCCTGTCCCGGCCGTGAGCTCGACGTACTGGAGACCGTCGGGGTAGGTGATGATCGGCAGCCCGGCGCCGTCGTTGAAGTTGTCCGTCCCGGGCGACGGGCTCGTCGCAGACGCCGGCCCGGGACTTTCGTTAGCGACCGGGCCGGTGCTGGTGTAAGGGTCTGGGTAGCCGCAAGCGGTGACCGCCATCGCGACCAGGGGGACGACGGCCAGGACCAGGCGCCCTTTGAGGGGGATCCTCACGACGCGGCGATATCGATCGAGCTCATCGTATCGCCGACCTGGATCTTGTCGAGCACGTCCATCCCGGAGGTGACCTGACCGAAGTGGTTGTACACGCCGCTGGTCTCCAGGAACGGGGCGTCGCCGATCGTGATGAAGAACTGCGAGCCACTCACGCCCGCCTGGCTCGAGGCCATGCCTGCCGTCCCGCGCGGCCACTTCGACGGATTGCTCTCGTCGGGGAGCTTGTACGCGGGGCCGCCGGTCCCGTCACCCTGCGGGTCGCCGCCCTGCACGACGAAGCCGGGCACGACCCGGTGGAACGTGAGGCCGTCATAGAAGTGGTTCTGAGACAGGTAGACGAAGTTGTTGACTGTCTGAGGCGCGATCTTGGGATCGACGAACGAGATCACGAAGTCTCCGCGCGTGGTGTGCACGGTGGCCGTGTACTTCTTGCTCGCGTCGATCACGTTGGGTGGGGGCGTGGTGCGTTGCTCCATGCAGGTAACGATGTCATTGTCGCAGCCCGGGGCGAACGAGGTCGCTGCCGTGGCGCCTCCCCCGGCGTCGCAAGCGGCAACCGCAAGCGTCAACAGGGTGGTGGCAATGATTCGTTTCACCCGCGAGACTTTACGAGATCAACGGGTCGGTTCGCGGGCTCTGAAAGCGATCAACGCCGCCAGCGCTACAGCCAGGACGGCGATGACGATCAATGCGGCGGGCACCCCCGCGGTCGCGGCCACGCCGCCTCCGAGGGCGGGGCCGATGCTGAACCCGAGCGCCACGGAGCTGGCGTTGGCTCCGAAGACGCTGCTCTGCGCCTCCGGCGGCGTTTCCAGCCCGATCATGCTTGCGGTGGCGGGTATGACCACCCCGCTGAACAGGCCGTTGAGCGCCACGCCCCCTACGACCACGGCCACCCACGGCGCGAACCCGATGAGCGAAACGGCCACCGCGACCATCACCGCGCAGACGGCCGTGGTCCGCACGTAGCCGAAACGCCGCGTGACCTGGGTATAGAAGACGGCGGCGCCGCTGCTCGCGACGCCCGCGAGGCCGAACGCAACGCCGGTGACCGCCGAGACCCCGCTGCTCAACATCTCCAGCAGGCGCAGCACTACGAGCTGCTGCGTTGCCGAGTTGCAGATGTTGATCAGGCCCTGCGCCCCGATCAGCACGGTCAGGGCGTGGACTGCCCCGGGGCGCTGCTTGATGAGCGTCATCGTCCCGACCTGCGGACCTTCGCGGCGGCGGCGAGGGCTCTCGCGGACGATCACCAGCACCGGAATCGTCGACAGCAGCAGCAGAATGCCGCCTCCCAGAAAGACCAGGCGCAGGCCGAACGCCGCCCCCGCCAGGCCCCCCACGACCGGCCCGATCGCGCCTCCGAGCGCAACCGCCGAGGTCACGACCCCGAGCGCCCAACCCACCCGGTTGCGCGGCGTCTCGACCGCCACCAGGGCCGTCGCCGCGGCCACGGTGCCGCTGGTCGCGCCCTGGATAAGGCGCAGGATCAGGAGGTCGGTCGGCGACCGGGCGAAGAAGATCAGACCGACTGTGATGGCGCCGCCGACCATCGAGCGCAACAGCATCGGCTTGCGCCCGAACCTGTCTCCCATCACGCCCCAGATCGGGCTTGCGATCGCCATCGACAGGCCCGACACGCTGGCGATCGCCGCGGTCCAGAGGTCCAGCTCCCGACCCTGCGGAACGCCCAGGTCCTTGGAGATGAAGATCGAGAGGAAGGGAAACGCGAAGCTGAAACCGAAGATCGCCATGAACTCGGCAAACCACAACGCGACCAGGTTGCGTCGCCAATCGATTCCGCCTGGACCGAGGGGAGGGGGGCTGGTCGCGCCTGGGTCGCTGCTCAGCTTGGAG
>DATBZR010000030.1:0-7324 GCA_036513095.1 Candidatus Dormiibacterota bacterium
GCCGCTGACGTTGACCGTCTGCGTGAGGGCCGGTGTACCCGAACACGTCGCGTCCGATGGCGCGTAGAGGTTGAAGGTGATCGTGCCGCCGGCGTTGCCTGTGGCACCCGTGATGCCGGCGACGTCATTGGGGATCAGGTTCGGGGCTGTCGTCATCGCCGGTGTGTTCGGATTGACGACCAGCGGCTCGCTGGCGCATGAGCTCATCGAGCCCACGTTGTTGGAGTCGCCGCTGTAGACCGCCTGCCAGAAGAACGAGCCTGCGTTGTTGAAGGTGATCGTGTTGGAATCGGGCACTGAACCGCCGGTCACCGTCACGGTGCCGGCCGCAAGCGCGCCCTTGGTGCAGGCGTTGTCGGTGTAAACGGTGTAGGTCACGGTCCCGCCCGCGCCGGCCGTCGCCCCGACCAGCGTCGCCGTGTCATGTACGGCCGTGCCGATGCTGACCGGGCTGGAGGGCACGAGGCTGGTGTTGATCGAGGTTATGTTGGGGTTGACGACCAGTGGCTCACTCGCACACGAGCTGGTCGAGCCCACGTTGTTGGAGTCGCCGCTGTAGACAACCTGCCAGTGGAACGTGCCGGCATTGTTGAAGGTGATGGCGTTGGAATCGGGCACGATCCCGTTGGCGACCGTGACCGTTCCGGCGGACACTGCGCCAAGGCTGCAGCTCGCATCCGTGTAAACGGTGTATGTCACCGTGCCGCCGGCCGTACCGGTGGCGCCCGTGAGAGTCGCCGTGTCATGCACGGCGGTTCCGATGCTGACCGGGCTGGAGGGCACGAGGCTGGTGTTGATCGAGGTTAGGTTGGGGTTGACGATCAGCGGCTCGCTTGTGCACGAGCTGGTCGAGCCCACGTTGTTGGAGTCGCCGCTGTAGACGGCCTGCCAGAAGAACGAACCCGCGTTGTTGAAGGTGATGGCATTGGAGTTGGGCACGATCCCGCCGCTGACGGTGACCGTTCCGGCGGACTCCGCGCCAAGGCTGCAAGCGTTGTCGGTGTATACGGTGTACGTCACCGTGCCACCGGCATTGGCGGTGGCGCCCGTCAAGGTGGCCGTGTCATGCACGGCCGTGCCGATGCTGACCGGGCTGGCCGGCGCCAGCTTGGTCGCGATCGAGGTCGGGTTGGGGTTGACGATCAGCCGCTCGCTCAAGCAGGAGCTGGTAGCTGGGTTGTTGTTGGCGTCTCCGCTGTACGCAGCCTGCCAGTAGAACGTGCCGGCACTGTTGAACGTGATTGCGTTGGAGTCCGGCACGGACCCGTTGACGACTGTGACGGTGCCGGCCGCGACGGCACCCTGCGTGCAGCCGGTGTCGGTGTAAACCTTGTAGGTCACGGTTCCGCCCGCGTTGGCGGTCGCGCCGGTCAGGGTGGCCGAGTCATGCACCGGAGTCCCGATGCTCGTCGATGTGGCTGACAGCAGGGTGGTGAGGGTCGGGCTGAGGTTGATGTGGTTCGTGTATGTGCAATCGACGTTGCCGCTCGGCTGCATCGAGATACTTACCGTCGCACCGCTGATGGTCACTGCGGTTCCGGTGCCGGTCACCGTGCCGCAGACCAGGCTCTTCAGCGTCCAGCCCGCGGGTGGCGTCGACTCGGTGACGCTGTACTGCCCGACCTGCACGCCCGTGTAGGCCTGGGTCCCGCCGTTGGAGAGGTTGAAGGTAGCGGGAGACAGGGTGCCTGTGGTCGTGTAGCCGAAGCTGGCGTCACCGTTCTCGGTGACCTTGTGAATCGTGATGGTGCCGCAGTTGCTGATGTTCACCGCGATCGGGGCCACAAAGTCCTTGACCTCTGCAGAGAACGAGGTCGACGAGCGGCTCTTCAAGAATGCGCTGCCGAAGGCCTCACAAACCCCGGGCGGGAACACTCCCGCGCCGGTCAGATTGATCGCGGTTTCCCCGAAAGTGAACGCCGGGAGGCTCCGCGGTGCGTTGGGAGCGATCGGGTCGATCACCGTGACCGCGTTGATGGCGCCCTCGGAGTTCGTCGAGTTGAGATTCACGTGGTTGCCCCAGCAGGGGAGCGAGTTGCTGGAGAAACATTGGCCTGTCGACCCGGTCGTGACCCAGAAGAGGAGGCCCAGGGTCGGCGAGCTGCCGCCGTTCGCGAAGTCGTAGGTGACGAGGAGATCACCCGCGGTCCGGTTGATCGTGTGGGCCCCGGGGAGCCCCAATCCCGGAGTGCCTGCCTGGTTGATCTCGAAGTCCATGTTGGCCGAGCCCAAGACGTTCGTTCTCTCCCACGCGAGGTAGAGAAAGTTGCTGCCGTTCCGGAACTCTGAAGCCTCATAGAAGCGCGTCAGGTCACTCTTGTTCGGCGGGATCGATCCGCTGACGACCGTTACCGCCGCGTTGTCCTCCTTAGTGCCCTGCCCGAAAGCGTTGTCGGTCGTCCCGCTTGGCAGGTCGATTCCGACGTTGAGGCCCGCGACGTTGGACCAGTCGGTGTTTCCAGCGGTGTCGGGAGTCAGATTTCCGTCGCCGCCCTCGAAAGAGCTGCCTGGCAGGTTTGCCAGGGCAATCGACGCCGTTCCGAGAGAGACGAGAAACACGATTGCCACACTCGCCGCCCACTTTGGCGGCACGCGAAGACGCAGCTTCACCACGGGATGCACCCTCCTCATGAACGCGTCGCTCTGCCGCCGCCACAACACTCGACGACGTTAGCCACGCACTTCGAACAGTTGTGTTGCGATGCTGCGCTCTCACCGATCAAGCGGCAATGGAACAAAGGTCCCATCGCGCCCGCGCGAAGGGTCAGAGGACCAGCAGGCCCGTCCTCATCGCATTGATCACGGCCTGTGTGCGATTGCTTGCCTTGAGCTTGCGAAAGACGTGGCTCAGATGATTCCGAACCGTCTGTCTGCTGATCGCGAGGCGACCCGCAATCTCCTTGTTCGACATCCCCGAAGCCACATGCCGGAGCACCTGCACCTCACGCTTGGAAAGGCCGGGCTCGAGGACAGAGGACGCAGGAATCGGTATGACGTCAAAGCGGGCAAGGATTTTCCACGCCGCCGTTTCGAGAGCGGCGATGTCGGTCGCCACGTCTTCGTCGACGGGCGCGAGATCTTTCAGGTCCTTCATGCCGGCGATCACCGACCTGAGGGGCGTGGCGACGTGGCTGTAGACGTCGTCGGGCAAGCGACTAGACATCCGAAAAACCGAGCACCCTAACCGTTCCTTCCCTACACGACCGTTTGCGTTTTCACGCAAAACACCACACACCGCTCGCGAGATTCCAAGTCTACTTCAGGTCTGGAGGTCGTGATGATTAAGTTTTGATCATCCACCGGAGGGTGGCTTACTTACTCAATCGCGGGTTGACCGATCCGCCTCTAAACCGCCCTTCACGCGCAGCTCTGCAGCGAGGCTCAGTTCCTGATCGCGAACTGCCCCTGACGAAAAGGTCAGCCGATGTCGACGATCACGTTCTTGATCTCGGTATAGAGATCGAGAGCGTACGGGCCGAGCTCCCGGCCCCACCCGCTCTGCTTGAACCCGCCCCACGGCGCCGCCGGGTCGAACATGTGGTAGCAGTTCACATAGACGGTCCCCGCCTGCAGCGCATGTGCCACGCGGTGGGCTCGCTTGACGTCGCTGGTCCATACACCGGCGGCAAGTCCATACATGGTGTCGTTCGCCTTGGCGATCAGGTCCTCTTCGTCGAAAAACGGGATCGCCGCCAGTACAGGTCCAAAGATCTCCTCGCGAGCGATTCGCATCTTGCCCTCGACGTCGGCAAACACCGTGGGTTCTACGAAAAATCCGGCGCCGTGGCCGGTTGCGCGCTTTCCCCCGGTGACGAGCCGCGCGCCCTCCTTGTTGCCGATGCTGATGTAGCCGAGAACGCGATCCATCTGCGTTTGCGAGACGAGCGGGCCCATCTGCGTCATCGAATCGATCCCCGGACCGAGCTGCAGGTTCTCGATGGACCTGGTCAGCTCGTCGACTGTCTGCTCGTAGACCTTTTCCTGGACGTACAGTCGCGAACCCGCCGAGCAGATCTGGCCGCTGTTCAAGAAGATGCCCATGAATGCGCCCGACACCGCGCGGGCAAGGTCAGCGTCGGCGAACACGATGTTGGGTGACTTTCCACCGAGCTCCAGGCTGACGCGCTTGAGGTTGGTCTCGGCCGCAGTTTTGGCGATCAGCTTGCCGACCTCGGTCGAACCCGTGAACGCAATCTTGTCGACATGCGGATGCGCCGCCAGGCGCGCTCCCGCCGTCTCGCCAAAGCCTGGGACGACGTTGATCACACCCGCGGGGATCTCTGCCTCCTGCAGGATCTCGGCCAGCAGGAGCGCGGTCAGCGGCGTCTCTTCCGAGGGCTTGAGCACGACCGTGTTCCCGCAAGCAAGCGCCGGCGCGACCTTCCAGCTCGCCATCAAGAGCGGCTCGTTCCAAGGAATGATCTGACCCACCACGCCCACGGGTTGGCGCAGGGTATAGCTGAGAAACTTCCCCGGCAACGACAGGGACTGGGTTCCACCATCGAGCTTGGTCACCCATCCCGCGTAGTAGCGGAATGTGGCTGCCGCGAGTGGAACCTTGAAGACGAGCGCGTCGTTGATCGGCATGCCGTTGTCGAGGCTCTCTAGCTGGGCGAACTCATTCGCCCGCTCCTCGATCAGATCGCCGGCGCGCCAGAGCGCCTTGGCCCGCTCGGCCGGCGGCAGGTCCCGCCAGACCCCGCTCTCATGCGCCTTCCTGGCTGCGGCAACGGCACGGTCGATGTCTTCGGCTCCGCCCTCAGCGACGCGCGCGAGCACCTCGCCCGTGGAAGGATCGATGGTGTCGAACGTCTTGCCCGAGGCCGATTCCACCCATTTCCCGCCAATGAACAGCTTCTTGGGCTGCTCCCTCAGGAAGCGCGCGACCTCGAGTCCCTCGGCGACGGCCATGGCAGCATCCTACGCTAGGACCGCCTAAAGCTCTGGCAGGTTTTCCACGATCGCTTTTGGCGTGGTGCGGGCGATCACCACGACCGCATCCTCCTCGGAGTGGGCGTTCGACTCGACGTGGTGGACGAACGGCGGGATGTAGATGTAGTCGCCGGGCTTGGTCCCCACCCGCACCTCACGCCCGCCCTCCCAATAAATAAACTCGGGGTTTCCGGACACCACGTAGATCCCGGTCTCGCTCTCGCCATGGTGATGCGGCCCCGACGCGACGCCCGCGGCCACGTGGGTCTGCCCCATCCAGATTGCGCGGCTGCCCCACCGACTCGCCCGACAGCGCCGCCAGCCGCGTCATGCCGGCGGTCTGCGCGGTGCCGGAGCTGCAGGCCTCGGACGGGACGTGGAAAAGCTTCCCCATCGCTGAGTTGAGGATACTTGCAAAAACATGTCCGAGCGATCGATCCGTTGGGGCGTGCTGCCCCGTTACTTCGGCTACCGCGGCGACGCCGTCGAGACGCAGCCCCATATAGAGGACGCGATCCTCTCGGCCATGGGCGCGACGAGCGACGACCCGCCGCGGGTCCGGCGCCGCACGATCCCGCCCGCCAAGAGCGAGCCGCCGCCCAGCCGCGCCTGGGGTTGGGCCGCTCAGATCTACGCGGCGCGCTCGCGCGAAAGCTGGGGCATCGGCGACTTTGCGGACCTCCGACGCCTCGGACGGATGGCGAGGAGCCAGGGAGCGTCCGTGCTGCTCATCAACCCCCTCGGCGCGCAGCCGCCCACCCCGCACCAGGAACCGTGCCCTTATTACGCGTCGTCGCGGCGGTTCTTGAACACGCTGTACCTGAGGATCGAAGAGCTGCCCGGGGCCGAGCTCTGCGCCGCCGAGCTTGAGCCCTTGAGAAATGAGGCGCTCTCCCTCAACGCGCAGCGACTCATCGACCACGACGCGGTCTTCCGCCTCAAGTCCCGCGCGCTCGAAGCCATCTTCAAGGTCTCGCCCGATCCGGCCGGCATGCAGCCCTGGGTGCGCGGGCAGGGCAAGGCGCTCGAGGACTTCGCGACCTTCAGCGCCATCACCGAGCGCCTTGGACCGGCGTGGCGCAGCTGGCCGGCCGAGCTCCGACATCCGCGCAGCGAGGGAGTCGCGGCGATCCGAGGCCCGCTCGCCGGCCGCGTGGCGTTCCACGAGTGGCTGCAGTTCCACCTCGACCGCCAGCTTGCGCGCGCGTCGAAGGAGATCGGCCTCATCACCGACGTACCCGTCGGCTTCGCGGCCGATGGTTGCGACGCATGGCGCTGGCAGGACCTGCTCGCGCCGGAGATGCGCGTGGGCGCGCCGCCCGACTACTTCTTTCCCGATGGCCAGGACTGGGGCATGCCTCCGTTCGACCCTTGGAAGCTGCGCAAAGCGCATTTCGAACCGTTCGTCGAGACGATCCGCAGCACCGCGAAGCACGCGGCCGGCCTGCGCCTCGACCACGTGATGGGCCTGTTCCGCCTGTTTTGGATCCCGCGCGATGCGCACGCGTCCGGTGGGGCGTACGTGCGCTACCCGGCGCGCGAGCTCCTGGCCATCCTCGCGCTCGAGAGCAAGAGATCGCACACGTTCGTGATCGGCGAGGATCTCGGGCTGGTCGAGCCGGCGATGCGCAGCCGCCTGCGCCACAGCGGCGTGCTGTCGTACCGCCTGCTGTGGTTCGAGGACGACCCCCCCGAGGAATGGCCGCGAGAGTCAGCCGGCGCGATCGGCACCCACGACCTGCCGACGGTCGCAGGCATCTGGAACCTCAGCGAGCCGGACCAGCGGCAGCACCACCTGCGCCGGCGCCTGACCGATGCGACAGGCCTGCCGGACGGCACGCCGGCGGTCGAGGTGGCGGTGGCGGCCTACAGGCGCCTTGCACAAGCCAGGTCGCGCATCGTGCTCGCTTCCTTCGAAGACGCTTTGGGCATCGAGGAGCGGACCAACGTTCCCGGCACCACCACGGAGCGGCCCAACTGGCGTCTGGCGTTGACCAAGCCGCTCGAGGACATCGCACGCGACGAAGGCGTGCTTCGCATCGCCCAATCGATGCGTGATGCTCGGCGCTAGTACGATCTGAAGATGGTCGGAAGATCGAAGCTTGCGGGCACCGAGCTCGACTTCTACCCGCTCAGCGCTTTACCGAAGAACGGCATGCACGACCCTTCCGGCCTGCCGATGACCGTGAAGGTCCTGCTCGAGGGGCTCGTACGCCTGGCCGAGGCCGGCACGACGGCCGAGGAAAACGTCAAAGCCCTCGCAGCCTGGCCGGCGGTCCCGCCGAAGGATACTGAGCTTCCATTCCTTCCCGCGCGCGTCCTTATGCAGGACTTCACGGGAGTGCCCGCCGTCGTCGACCTCGCCGCCATGCGCTCGGCCATGAAGCGCGCG
>DATBZR010000031.1:0-34678 GCA_036513095.1 Candidatus Dormiibacterota bacterium
TCGTAATGCGATGACATAGACGGCCGGCTCCAGGCGCCGCGACTGCGCTGATCGATCTGATCGCTCTTATCGATCTCGAGCGCGAGTGCTGCGCCTGGATCCAATTCGACGTCGGCGACGGGTCATTTGTCACACTGACCGGGGAGGGCGCTGGCGAGGCGCTCCTCGCCGGGATGTTTCGGGCCGGCTGAGCTTAGGTCGCGGCCTTCTCGGCCGCCTTCTCCTCGACCAGCTCGCCTTCGATGTTGATCTGGACCTCGTCGCTCACGATGAACTTGCCGTCCAGCATCGTGTCGAACTTCATTCCGAAGTCCTTCCGGCTGACCTGGCCCTCGGCGGCGTAGCCGATCCGGTGGCCCATCCTGGGGTCGTTGAACTCTCCGTACCTGACGACCTTGAGGGTCACCGGCTTGGTGTTGCCTTTGATCGTGAGATCGCCGGTCATTGAGTAGTGGTCTTTGCCGGCCGGCTCGATCTTGGTGCTCTTGAACGTGATGGTCGGGTACTTCTCAGCTTCCAGGAAGTTGGACGAGCGAAGGTCGTTGTCCCTCGTCTCGTGATTCGTCCGGATGCTCAGCGTGTTGATGCTGGCCTCGAGCTTCGAGTGCTCGGGGTGCTCCACGTCGATCTCACCGGTTGCGGTGACCTCGGCGAAGTGACCTCGAACAGTCATCATGCCAAGGTGCTTGGCCGAGAACTCAACCTGCGTGTGATAAGGGTCGAACTTCCAGGTGCCCATAAACAATCTCCCTTTTCAGCCTGGGCCGTCGTTAGGCCCTCAAGATCAGGAACTGGTTGCGCAAGCAACTTATTTCCAGCCGGATGGCAAAGTCGGTGAAAGACAAGCTTTACGCCTTGATGTGGTCGGGCGGCAAGGACAGCGCCCTTGCGCTGGACCGTGCCCGGCGGGCGGGAATCCATGTCGCCCGTTTGGTCTCCTTCTATGACTCGGCGACCAGGCGCGTTCGATTTCACGCCACGCGCATCGAGATGCTGGAAGCCCAGGCTGCAGCGATCGGCATCGACCTCCGGGCGATCCCCACCAGCTGGCCTGAGATGGAGGCGAGCCTGGTTCGCGAGCTTGGCTCGCTGCGCGTCGAGGGCTTCGCCGGAGTCGTCTTCGGCGACATCCACCTCGCCGACGTGAGGGACTGGTACGAAACGCGTGTCGTGGCCGCCGGCCTGGAGCATGTCGAACCGATTTGGGGCGAGCCGCCGGACGCTCTGCTGCGCGAGTTCGTGGCGTCGGGTGGGAGGGCGGTCGTGACATGTGTCGAGCTGGCGAAGCTGGACGAGTCGTGGCTGGGCAGGATCATCGATGAGACCTTCGCATCCGAGATCGGAATAACCGGCGCCGATGCATGTGGCGAGAACGGTGAATATCACTCCTTCGCGTTCGCCGGCCCGATCTTCGAGAAGCCCTTGAGCTGGGCGACGGGCGAGCTCCGCCTGGAGGACGGGTTCGCCCAGCTCGATGTGACCGGAGCGCGTTAGCTCAGTGCCACTCGGTTGACTCGAGGCCTGCCTCGAGCCAGTCGATGATCGATCCCACCTTCAGCCAGTCCTCAACTTTGCGGGCGGCGATGAGCTCGCGCAGCGCGTGAGGGTCCCACGCGAGCAGGGCCTCGGCGCCCGAGCTTGCATAGCGCACGAGCGCGTGATGCACGACCTCTGTGTAAGTCAGGCCGGTGTTGCGCGCGAGATTCTCGAGCGTCGGTCTGGGGTCGGCGAGGAGCGACAGCGCCACCGAGTCGCGAAAGTTCTGATTCGAGTCCTGTCCGCTCATCGTTTTCTCCCGGTTGGACTCAGCTCGCGACGCTTCTCGAGCTCTCTCCGGGTCGGCGCTCGGCCCGCTGGCTGCGTGGGTTCGGGCAGCGGCGCAAGGCTTGGAATCGGCCGGCCGACGGAGCTTCGCGCCGTCAGGCGCAGCTCCTTCCCGTAGTGCTCGAACGAGAGCGGCTTGCCCCGCACCAGGGTGTACGTCGCGCGCTTGCGGGCGACCGTCACTTTGATCAGGCGATCGAGAAATGTCACCCTGAAGGTCAATCCGTGGATTCGTGGAGGCAGGCGGGGCGCGAAGCCAAGGGTCTCCCCGTGGTGGCGCATGCCACCAAGTCCGGCGACCACCGCCAGCCACGCCCCCGCCAACGATCCCATGTGAACGCCGTCGCGCACGTTGTGCTCGAGGTCGTTGAGATCCATCAGTGCCGCCTCGCCCAGGTAGTCATGGGCCAGCTGGAGATGGCCGACCTCCGCCGCGATGATCGATTGCGTGCTTGAAGAGAGCGAGGAGTCGCGGACGGTGAGCTCCTCGTAGTAGGCGAAGTTCCTGGCCTTTTGCTCATGGGTGAAGGCGTCGCCGCGCAGGTGCATCGCCAGCACGAGGTCCGCCTGCTTGATGACCTGCTTCCGATACAGGTCGAAATACGGGAAATGCAGAAACAGGGGGTACTGGTCGGGTTTGGTCCGCTTGAAGTCCCAACGCTGGTGCTTGGTGAAATCACTCGCCTGCCGGTGGACCTCGAGCACCTCGTCGTACGGGATGAACATGCGGTCAGCCGCCCGCCGCCACGCCTTCACCTCGCCCGCGCTCACCTTGAGCCGGTTCGCCACGTTGCGATGGCGACCGACCGCGTCAGCCGCAGCGACCAGGTTCCGCTGCGCCATGACGTTCGTATAGAGATTGTTGTCTGCCAGTGCGCTGTATTCGTCCGGACCCGTGACCCCATCGATTCGAAACAAGCCACCCCGAACGTGGTGGCCGACCGAGATCCACAGCCGCGCCGTCTCGACCAGCAGCTCGACTCCGACCATCTCTTCGAACTGGAGGTCGTTGGTGGCGGAGACATACCTGAGCACGCCGTCGGCGATGTCGGCGTTGATGTGAAAGGCCGCGGTCGAGGCGGGCCAGTAGCCGGAGCATTCCTCGCCGTGGATCGTCCGCCACGGAAATGCCGCACCCTTGAAACCGAGATCCTTCGCGCGCGAGCGGGCCATGTCCAGGATCTGGAATCGCCACCGCAGGATGTCGGCAGCCGCGCCAGGCAGGGTGTACGTCAGCAGCGGAAGGACGAAGGTCTCGGTATCCCAGAACGTGTGACCGTCGTACCCGGGGCCGGTCAGGCCCTTGGCCGGGATGGCGCGCTGCTCCGCTCTCGCCGCGGACTGCAGCACATGGAACATTGCAAAGCGAATGGCCTGCTGGACCTCCGGATCGCCCTTCAACTCCACGTCGGCGCGAACCCAGAAGTCGGTCAGGTACTCTTTCTGCGCGGAAGCAAGGCCCTTCCAGCCGTGATCCAGAGCGGTCGCGAGCGCTCCTTCGATCTGCGAGCGCAGTGCCTGCGTCGACCGCTGGCCCGACCATCCGTAGGCGACGAACTTCACCAGGCTGAGGCGCTGTCCTCGGTCCACGTGCGCCGTCACGGTGACCCGAGCCTCGTCGTCCGTGCTCTCCGAGGTGACCTGGGTTCCACGGGGACCCCTGACCAGGTGGTCCATACCAGCTGCCATCGTGAGCGAGCTCTTCTTGGTGGAGTGGATGAGAACGGCGCGCCGGCCTTCGTGCGCGGCGAACTGGGGAGAAAGCGGCGATGCGCTTGCAGCGGCGGCGCGCGGATCCCTGCCGGTGAGGTCGCCCACGGGCTCGTTGGCGACCAGCTCGGACTGGACGACGAGGTCCGCCGGCCCATCGACCGGCTCCACCTCGTAGAGGATCGCCGCCAGAGCGCGGTGCACGAGCGAGACCAGGCGTGTCGAACGGATCCTGATCAGGCGATGCGCGGGCGACTCCCACTCCAGGGTCCGGCGCAGCACGCCTGCTTTCAGGTCGAGCACGCGTTCGTGCGAGTGCAGCTTTCCGTAGCGAAGGTCAAACGGCTCGTCGTCGACGAGGAGGCGGATGATCTTGCCGTCGGTGACGTTGACGATCGTCTGGCCCGCTTCCGGATAGCCGTAAGCCGTCTCGGCGTAGGGCAGGGGGATCTCCTCGTAGAAAGCGTTGAGGTAAGAACCCAGCAGCACGTGAGGCTCGCCCTCATCCAGGTTTGCCCGCCATCCGATGTGGCCGTTGGATAGAGCGAAGATGGACTCGGTCTGGCCGAGCAATTCGAGGTTCAAGCCAACCTCGCGCACGGCCCATGGCTCTGTTGCAAAGCCTTCGTTGCGAATCAAGTGGTCTTGATGAGCTCCGCGAGATCCTTGACGACCACGTCGGCCCCGTGCTGCCGCAGGGCGGTCGCCTGGCCCATCCGGTCGACGCCGACGACGAGCCCGAAACGGCCGGCCCGGCCGGCCTCGACACCCGCCAGGGCGTCCTCGTAAACCGCCGAGCCGGAGGCCGTCGCGCCCAGCATCCGCGCCGCTTCCAGGTACGTGTCGGGCGCCGGCTTGCCGGCCAATCGCCTCGCATGAGCCACGATGCCGTCGACCTGCGCATCGAAGATGCCCTCCAATCGCGCGGCGCGCAGGACCTCGCTGCAGTTCCTGCTCGACGTCACGACCGCCACCTTCAGCGCTGCGTCCTTGGCCGCGTGCAGATACCGGACCGATCCTTCGTAGGTCTCGACCCCATGCGTTCGAATGAGGTGAAGGAAGAGCTGGTCCTTGCGGTTGCCGAGGCCGTGGATGGTGTCGGCCTCGGGCGGGTCGTCCTCCGAACCCTCCGGCAGGGTGATCCTTTGTGAGGCGAGAAACGACCGGACGCCATCCTCCCTGGGTTTGCCGTCGACATACTCGTCGTAGTCGGCAACGGGGTCGAACGGCTTGAACCATTCTCCCGTTCGCTCTGCCCGCTGCTTCAGGAACCCGTCGAACGTGGCCTTCCAGGCCGTGGCATGGACCCTGGCGGTCTGAGTCAGGACTCCGTCGAGATCGAACAGGCAGGCCGAGATGGTCGGGGGCAGTCCAAGCGAGCCGCGGTCCATCTGCACGGGTGATCGTAGATCGCCCTGGCCTCCCCACCTCGTGGGAGGTCCCGCCAGGATCGCTCAGCGATCCTCGCGGGGGAGGGGCGCCTCGCTACTCTTTCACTGATGAGTACCAGAACCTCGGCTCTTGAGTTCGCCGTCACGAGGACCACCCACGCCATCGCGCCCGAGCAGAGAGAGCGTCTGCTCGCCGACCCCGGATTCGGCCGGATCTTCACCGACCACATGGTCCGCATCGACTGGAAGCGGGACCGCGGTTGGCACAACGCCGAGCTGACTGGTTACGCGCCCCTGCAGCTCGACCCGGCCGTTGCGGTCCTTCACTACGGGCAGGCGGTGTTCGAAGGCCTCAAGGCCTTCCGCCAGGCAGACGGGGGGATCGCCGTGTTCCGGCCGGACGCCCACGCCGCCCGCTTTCGCCGGTCGGCCCGGCGCCTCGCGCTGCCTGAGCTGCCCGAAGACGTGTTCGTCGAGGCCATCGACCGGTTGATGACCGTCGACGGCGCCTGGGTGCCCTCGGCACCTGAGCACAGCATGTACCTGCGGCCATTCATGTTCGGGAGCGAGGTCGGACTTGGCGTGCGTCCCTCCTCGGAGGTCACCTTCCTGTTGATCGCTTCACCTTCGGGCTCGTACTTTTCGGGGGGCGTCAAACCGGTCACGGTGTGGCTTTCGGAAGATTTCATCCGCGCGGCGCCCGGAGGTACGGGCGAGGCCAAGACGGGCGGCAACTATGCAGGCGGCCTGCTTGCCCAGGCGCAGGCGGCGGAGCAGGGATGCGAGCAGGTGGTGTGGTTGGACTCCAAGGAGCATCGCTGGGTCGAGGAGATGGGAGGTATGAACCTCTGCTTCGTGTTCGGCAGTGGGCCCAAGGCGAGGTTGCTCACTCCGGCCCTGACCGGGACGCTGCTGCCGGGGATTACGCGGGATTCTCTGCTCACGCTGGCCAGGGACCTCGGGTACGAGGCTGAGGAGGGCAAGATCAGCACCGAGGAGTGGCGCACCGGCTGTGCGGACGGATCCCTGACCGAGGTGTTCGCCTGCGGCACTGCGGCGGTGATCACTCCCGTGGGTGCGGTCAAGTCGGCGCACGGTTCGTGGACCATCAGCCACGGAAAGCCGGGCGAGATCAGCATGCGCCTGCGCCAGTCGCTGGTCGACATCCAGCATGGCGCAGCCCCCGATACACATCACTGGCTGCATCCGGTCGCGAGTGTCGTCTAAGCGTGAAGCGGGTCGTCATCGTCGGTGGCGGCGGGACTGGGGACTACGCCGCGTTCGCGCTCCGCAAGCAGGGCTTCGACGGCATGGTCACGCTGATCAGCTCCGATCGCGACCGCCCTTATGACCGCCCTTACCTGTCCAAAGAATTCCTGCGCGGCGAGGTCGAGCTGCCCAAGGTCTTTCTTCACGATGAAGCCGACTACTCAAAGCAGGGCATCGAGCTTCAGCTGAACCGGAAGGTGACCGGCGGCTCGATCCCCGGCGGCAAGCTCGCGGTGGATGGCGGCGGCGAGGTCGAGTTCGATGTGCTCATCCTCGGTCTCGGCGGCACGCCGCGCCGCCTTCACGACGGGCCGCGGGCGGAGAACGTGGTCACCCTTCGTTCGCTGCGCGACAGCAAAGCCATCCGTCAGGCGCTCGAACACACCTCTCGGCTGCTCGTGATCGGAGCCGGGTTCATCGGCGCGGAGGTGGCTGCATCGGCGAGGCAGATGGGCAAGGACGTGCTCATGATCGAAGCGTCGCCGGTGCCGCTCTCTCGCGCCTTGAGTCCCGAGGTGGGCGAGATCTACGCGACGATCCACCGTAGCCATGGCGTGGACCTGCGAACCGGCACCACCGTGCAGGCGTGGCACACCGAGGGGAACCGGGTGGTCGGGGTGACGCTCTCGGACGGCCGGCGCGAAGAGGTCGACCTGGTGCTCGAGGCTGTGGGCATCGATCCCAACCTCGAGCTGCCCAAGGCGCTCGGACTGACCATCGAAGGCGGCGGCGTTCGCGTGGACGAGGCCCTGCGCGCGGCCGAAGGCGTCTACTGCGGCGGAGACATCGCGCTTCACCAGCACCCGGTGCTCGGCCGCGCGATCCGCGTCGAACACTGGGAGGTCGCCAAGAACCATGGCCGGGGAATCGCGGCGAACATCACCGGCGGCGACAAGCCCTACACGAAGCTGCCGTATTTCTGGTCCGACCAGTACGACGTGAACATGGAGTACCGCGGCAACGCTTCGGGAGACGACCGCGCCGTGTGGCGCGGCGACCGAGAGGCACTGTCCTTCTCGGTTTTCTACCTCCGCGACGGGCTGATCGACGGCGTGGTATCGATGAACGACTCGAAGACCAACGAGCTGGGCGGCAAGCTGATCGAAAGCCGGCGGCCCGTGAGCGAGTCCGCGCTTGCCGACATGGGCGCCGACCTGGCACAGCTCGTGCCTGCCGCGACGTCTTAGCCGGCCCTAAGCTTCGCGCCCGTGCGGCGCGTCTCCATCGTGGGCTCGAGCGGCGCGGGCAAATCGACGCTCGCGCGAGCGCTCGCCAGGCGGCTGGCGGTCCCGTATGTCGAGCTTGACGCGTTCATGCACCAGCCAGGCTGGCAGCAGCGGCCGGATTCCGAGTTCATGAACGACGTCGATCAGGCGACGTCGGAGCCGGCGTGGGTGGTGGACGGCAACTACAGACGCTTTGTGGTCGAAGGCCCGGTGTGGCAGCGCGCCGACACGGTGGTGTGGCTCGACCTCCCCAGGCGGACCGTGATGCGGCAGGTGATCGCGAGGACCGTTCGCCGGGCCGTCACGAGGGAGGTGCTATGGAACGGGAATCGCGAGCCCCTCACCAATTTCGTCTCGCTCGACCCGGACGCCAACATCATCCTCTGGTCCTGGATCAAGTACCACGAGTTCGTGCAGCGCTACCTCGACGCGATGGGCGATCCCAGGTGGCGCGGAGTGACCTTCGTCCGCTTGCGATCTCACGCCGAAGCAAAGCGCTGGCTCGAATCGATCGAGGCGGCCGCCGCCGGTTAGGCCGGGGCCTGCTCCGGGAGCAGCCAGGGCAACGCTTCCGCCATCGGTCGCATGAGGATGGCGGACTGCTCCTTACCGATCAGGTTGCTCGCGACCAGGCCGAGCGCCGCCGCGAACGCGGCCCTCTCCGCCTTGTGGCCGATGTCACCGTGCTCCGCCTTCCACGACACGAGTGCGTCACCCGACTCCGTAAGCCCGAAGAGAGAGCTCCTCACCTGGTCCCAGGCAGGACCGCGATCGGCCTGCTCGATGGCGTGCAGCGCCGCCTTCTCCGCTTCCTCGAACTCCTTCAGTCCCTTCGTGCCAACATGCAGGTCCCAACCGCGGGCCACGCGCTCTACTCCCGCAGGCGACAGCACGCGGATGTCCTCCATCAAGCGCGCCAGCGTGGGCTGGTGCTCGGGGAACCCATAGCCGTCGGCGTCGATGCTCACAGCGTCTAGCGTATCTGGATCGAGTCGACGGGGTGGACCTCACGCCAGCCATGATCGGTGTCCAGGACCCATGGTCCATCCAGCGCGACGTGGTCGCCGAGTTTGGGTATGGGAAGGTTTGACTTCGGACATCGCGCGGCGGACTGCGCATCCGGGGGATTGGTCGAAGCCGGGCAGCCTGGTGTGATCTCCGCGAGCATCGCCGGTTTGGCCTGGAAATGGTTGTCCGAATTGAGCAGGTATTCGTATCCCACGTCGGCGGTGAACCAGACGTGATAGTCGCCGTCGTCCTCGTGCGCGACGTCGACCACGACCCCCTCGGCATGCTTGCAGGGGTCGAGGACCGGCAGCCGGTCTGGATTGTGACGCCTGCCTCAGGCGGCCCGCTCCGGCACTTGCCCGCCTGTGGCGCGCTGGGGGATGCGCCCGCCGCGGTACCGGTCGCCTGCGAACACGCGCACATGAGGACGGCGAGGGCCGTCAGCGCAAGAAGGCGGGAACCCAACCGAACCTCGACAGGGCGATCGGGCCGGCCCCGGACACGATGACCTGGCCATTGATCAGCACGGCCAGGTAGTAGAGAAAGCGGAACCCGGGATCGGCGGCGAACGCGACTGTGAGGGCCAGGTTGATCGCGAGCAGCAGTCCGAGCACGGCCGCCCAGCGGGTTCCCAGCCCGATGATGAGAAATACAGCGACCACCGTCTCGCCCGCGCCCTGCGCCACAGCGAACAGAGACCAGTTCGGCACAGCGACTTGAACGAGGAACTCGTGCAACCCAGGGATCGGGTCGGCTTTCGCCGTCGAGATCATGAGGCTGTGCATCCAGCCCACGCCCTGCCATTTCTGGCTTGCGTAATAGAGCCAGAAGAGTCCGACGACGATCCTGAACACGCTGGCCCACGCCGCTTGCAGGGGCCGCCGCGAAGTCACGGCGAAGCCTCTGACCTCGTAGGGAGATTCACTCATGCGCGTTCACCGCGACGACCAGGTAACCGAGCGCCGGGTCGGAAGCAAGCGCAACCGCCCCCGCGCCCTGGGCCCACACGCTCGTCCGCCCGGGCTGAATCGCGAGCACGTCCCGGTCGCCGTGCGCGGCGACAAAGACGGTCGATCCCGAGAAAAGCACCTGGTCCGGATCCTTGGGACTCGCCAGGGTCGTAAACGAGCCGGTCATCGTGTCGAAAGAGAACACACCACCCTGGTCCGTGTCCTCGGTCCCACCTTCGGCGGCAATCAGGAGCGTGGTGCCCGCGCCCGGGGCAAGCCAGAACGGGAACAGCGGCAGCGGAAGCCCGACGCGGTGGTCGTCGCCCGCGGGCACGAGCTCGGCTCGTTCATAGTCCGCTGACCAGAGCCGGCCGCCCGCCTCCGCTACGCCGAAGCCGTTTCCCGCCGCCAGCTGCCCCCCACCGATGACGTTCAGCTGGCCGCGGGTGCCGGCCACCACGACGTGGCCGCCGGCGTCCACGGTCATCGCCGCGGGGCCGTCGGGGACCGGGTCGGTGGCGAGCTTCGTTCCGCTCGACGGGTCAAGCTCGACGACGGAAGCGCCGCTGAACAGGCTCACGAAGAGGCGTCCCTGGTTCAGGAGCAAGCCGAAAGGCGCCCCGCCGACGTGCTGCTTCCAGGCCACCTGAAGACCTGGAATGCGAACCGCGTACACGTCACCTGGAGCACTGTCCGCGAGATACGCGATCTTGCCGTCCTCGGAAACGATCACCGCGACCACGTCCGAGCCGACCGGCGCCGATCCTGCAAGGGCGCCGTCCTGAAGGGTGAGCAGAACAAGGCCGGTCTCCGGATAAGTGGGCGTGCCCGCGGGTGGCATCGGATCGCACGAGATCGCCGCGATGGCGACGGCGATCGCGAGCGCTACCGGAGAGCGCGTAGCACGGGGTCGGTGGCGAGCTGGAAGGCTCTGGCCGCCGGACGCAGGTGCATCCGGTTGAGACGGTGCTGGATTGCACCCTTCAGGATCGCCGCTCGCAGCTTGTGCTCGGAGAAGTCGGTGTTGAAAAGCAGCCGGTTGTGCCGCACCTTGTGCCACTCTCCGTGCTGGCGGCGCTCGCGCACGCGCTCGTAGAAGCCCGTTCCGGGCAGCGGGTACGCGATCGTGTAGCTGACGTAGTCGAGAGGAAGGCTGCTCGAGAAGTTGATGCTGCGGATGAGGGAATCGGTGGTTTCGCCGAGGTAGCCCACCATGAAGAACCCGGCGGCCTTGATCCCGGCGCCGACGCACGCTTCGACCGCCGCGCGCGCCTGGTCCGGTGTGATGCCCTTCTTCATCTCCTTCAGCACGTTCTCGTCGCCGGATTCGATGCCGAAGAAGATCCTCTTGCAGCCCGCGCGACGCATCTGATCGAAGAGAGCACGGTCGACGTGCGTGACGCGGCTCAGGCATTCCCATGTGAGCGGAAGGTGCGCCTCCTCGATCGCCTGCGCGAGCTCGAACGTGCGCTTGTAGTTCAGGGTGAAGAGGTCGTCCGACATCCAGATGTGGTCGTAGCCGAGCTCCGCGATCTCGCGCATCTCCGCCACGACCGACTCCACCGGGCGCGCGCTGAAGAGGTCGCCAAAGACCGACTTGTGGCAGAAATCGCAGCGGAATGGACAGCCTCGTGTCGACATCAAAGGAGTCGTCGCATCCTTCCAGTGCTTGCGCCAGTAGGCGATGTACTCGGCGTTCGGGACGTCGGCGCGATAGGGCAGCGGGAGATGCGACATGTCCTTGGTGCGGATCTTGGCCACGCCCCGAACGATCTCTCCGTCGCGCTTGAAAACAAGGCCGGCGACGTCTTCAAACCGGCGGTCGTCGAGGTGCTCCATGATCTGGACGATCGTCTCCTCGCCTTCACCGACGGCGACCAGGTCGAACTGGTCGACGAAGGTCTCGGGCTCGCCCGACGGGTATGGACCTCCCACCACCGTAAGGGCCTTGCCGCGCACCTGGGCGGCAAGCGAGAGCGCCTCGTCCTGCATGGTGATCATGCAGTAGATGCCGATCACGGACGGCCTCAGTCTCTCGATCTCGGCCAGCACCTCACGCCGCTCTATGAACGTGTGGTCGATGTGGCGGACCGTGTATCCCGCGCGGCGCAGTGACGCGCTCAGGTACATGAGACCGAGCGACGGCATGATCCAGTGCCGTCCCTGCGCCGGAGCGCGCTGCGGATAGACGAGAACGACGTCGACACGTTCCTGTTGCGTCATTTCGCCCCCTGAACATTGATGTGGTACGCGGCGCCGGTGAAGGTGGACGGGAAGAGATAGTCGAGGCCGGCCCAGTTGAAGTCCGGCGGGTTCAGCTCGCGGCCGCCATGCAGCTGAGCGCCCGTGATAGAGGGCACCGACCACTGCACGCCAAGGTCCCTGGATTGAAGCCGCGCCCAGGCGCCGGTCACCGGCTCCCAGTTGCCGAACTTTCCGTTGAGGAGACTAAGGCTCCCGTCGGCGGCAAAGTCATTGAACGCCGCCGACTGTTCGTTGAGGATTCCGATTTCGGAGTATCCGCGCTCGAGCTGGATCACCCGAACTGTCACATTGATGCCGGTTGAGTCGATGGCGTAGGTCACCTCGATCGCACCGCGGGACGCGATCGGCACGAACGAGTAGTTGTGAGCAGCGTCACCGCCGATCTCGTCGAGCTGATACGTTCGCTTCCAGACCGTGCTGGTCCCTGTCGAGATGTCTACCGTCGTCGCTGTGCGCGAATAGACCCATCCGTCGGGGTAGTGGACGATCGGAACGCCAAAGCCCATCCCCTCACCGGCCACGTGATTTCCTCCGATCTCCAGAACCACGCCCTTGGCCAGGGGCGCGGTCTTGCCCTCGCCGGGCGCGCCGTCGACGCACGCGTCGACGCCCGGATAGATCGACTGCGTCAGAACCGCCGTCCCGAGTCGATATGCGTAGACGGCCTTGCCTCCGGCGACCTGGTACAGCGCCTGCTCACCCAGCGGCTCGAAAGGCGGGGCGGCATGCCCGCTTGCGAGATCGGGGAACAGCGCGGTGGCTCGGTAGTAGCTGATGTCCTCGAGCACGACATCGCTCACGCCGTGTGAGGCCATCCACGCGAGCGCGTCCTGGCGGTTCAGAGGGAGGACCTCCGATCCAACGATTTGAGATGGCGTTCGGCCGCTGTAGAAAGCCACCACAGGCGAATCGGTGATCAGCACCCCAGAGCCGGTGCCCGTGGCGCGACCGGCGGCGATCAGGCCGGTGTTGTCGGCGGCGAAGCTCGCAAAGGCCGGGAGGAATGCCACTGCGATCAAGCCCGTGGCTGCAACGGCAACCAACCGGACCGCGGGCGCGTAGCGGTCGAGAGCAGCGGCGGCGAGCAGCGCAAGCGAGGGCAGCGCCGGATAGAGGTAGCGGTGGCTTCCGGTGTAGGCCCCGATCGCGACCAGGCCAAAAACTGCCGCGAGGTAGACGAGGGCGGGGAAATGGAGGAAGCGCACGGCCGCTCGGTCGGCCCCCGATGACCACCGGCGGCCGATCGCCCACAAACCCACCGCGCCGAACGCGAACAGAGGCAGAGCCGCACGCCCATAGGTGAGCGCGAGCTCGGAGACCCGAGCTAGCGCTCCGGCAGGAATGCTGCCACGGGTCGTGGCCGAAACCACCTCGAGCGAGCCGCGGGCGACCGAGTGGGTGGCGGGCGCAAAGCCGAGCTGCAGGAAAACCAGTACAGCGATCGCCGGCACCGCCCACGCCAGCGCCGGCCAGCGCCGGCCGGCCGGGGCCCGCCGGCGCAACAGCTCGAGGGCGGTGAATCCGGCCACTGCCGCGATCCAGATCCACGCTTTCGTGGCGGTCAGGCATGCGAGTGCGGCCAAAAGCGCCGCGACCTTCATCCGGCCGCGGACCGCGGCGAGGGCGGCCGCCGAGAGCAGTGCGGTGAGCAGCGGTTCGACGACCGCCGACCCAGACGTGAACAGGAATACGGGATTCAGAACCAGGAGCGCAACCGCGAGTCGAGCCTGGCGCGTGTTCGGCGCGAGGGCGTAGACGCAGGCGAGCGTGACCAGACCGAGCAATGCCCCAAGTGCCTTCAGCGCTCCCAGCTGCCACAAGCCGAACACTTTCAGAACCGCGGCCGCCAGCACGTGATAGCCGGGCAGCCACGTGTCCTCCATCCCGAACAGCGGGTCGTGGAGGTGCCCGGTCGCGGCCAGGTTCGCGGCGATCAGCCAGTGCCCATAGCCGTCCTCGAACGGTTCGGGCATCTGGGCGGCGAAGACCAGCAGCACCGCGCAGAGGCCGAGCAGGACCAGCGCGAGCCGGCCCGCGCGGAGTCGAGCCAGCGCTCGCCGGCCGAGGTTGCGGATGGCCAGGACCTCGAGCGCGTCGACCGCGCTGAGCGAGGCCAGGGAGAGGAAGCCCAGCGCGAACATGCTGGCGTACAGGGCGAGCAGCCACTGGTGAAGCTCGCCTGCGATCGGGACGATCGCGAGGGCGCCGATTCCGAACAGAGCCTCGCCGAGCGCTCGCGGGTCTCCCACGCGGACATATGCCTGGTGACGCCACTCCTGGCCGGGCTGCTCGATCCGGTGCTTGGGCGTTCGAATGAACTTGCCGCCGCGGCGGGTAGCGCGAAGGAGCGCGAGCATCGCGGTCAGCGACATGCCGGCGCCCACGACCTGGCAGAGCAGCGAAGGCAGGCCTGACCACCAGCGGCGCCCGAGCCGGGTCTGAGCGACCATGAACCCGAACCACGGCGAAACCGCGATCGGCACGACGAGGACAGACAGCTCCGTGAGCGGCCAGGGGAGCCCGTGCCTTCCCAGCGTGAGCAGAAGGATCGGGTAGCACATCAACTGCAGCAGCATCAACGGACCGATTCCGTACGCCAGCAGGTGGACCGCCGCCTGGAGCTTGACCGCGGCTCGGTTGCGGCTCCGAAGCACCGGGAAGAGGAGCTTGAACGCGGACTGGAAGCTGCCGGTCGCCCACCTGGATTGCTGGCGGCGGTAAGCGTCGATCGAAACCGGCAGCTCCTCGGGCACCACGAGGTCTTCGACATACGCCGCGTGCCACCCGCGGAGCTGCGCCCGATAGCTCAGGTCGAGGTCCTCCGTCAGCGTGTCCGCGCTCCAGCCGCCCGCGTCGTCGATCGCGGCCCGCCGCCAGATCCCGGCCGTGCCGGTGAAGTTGGTGAAGTAACCCTCCGCGGAACGTACCGCCTGCTCGACCAGGAAGTGGAAGTCGATCGCGAGCGCCTGAAGCCGGGTGAACCACGAGTAGCGCTCGTCCAGGTGACCCCATCTGGCCTGGGCAAACCCGACCTTCGGATCTCTGAAGGCGCCCACCGTCCGCCTCAGAAAGTCTCGCGGTGGGACGAAGTCCGCATCGAAGATCGCGACCAGGGGCGCCTGTGTGAGGGTCAGGCCGTGAGCCAGCGCGCCTGCTTTATAGCCGTCTCGCGTGCTTCGTCTGACATGCGCTATCCGCAAACCCTCGACCCGCCACTTCTCGACCCGGCGCGCGACGATCGACCTCGTGTCGTCATCCGAGTCGTCGAGGACCTGGACCTCGAGGCGGTCGTGCGGCCAGTCGATCGCGCACACGGCATCGATCACGCGCTCCGCCACGTAGCGCTCGTTGTAGACCGGCACCTGCACGCAGACGTCGGGTTCGTCGCTGTACACCATCGATGGAGCTGGTCGTGGCCGCAACCTGGTCGCGCGCCACGTCAGGTAGAGCAGGTTGAGGCCGAACGCGAAAAGAAGGGCGCTGGTGACGATCAGGATCATCGCCGCGATCGACAGGATCAAGGCCAGCTCTCCCGCCTGTCGAAGAGCGTGTATGGACGCATCGTCGAGCGCACGTATGTGACCCTCGCGAGCGCTTCCGGATGGTGACGCCGGGTCCACTGCATGTAACGCCAGGCTCTTTCGCCCAGGGCGCGGGCGGCGCCGTCGAGAAACCTGGGGAAGAGCAGGCCCGGCAGGCGGTGGGTGGGAGGCTCGATGAGAAGCGCGGCCGGCTTGTCCGCGAGCTGGGGAAAGTGCTCGACTAGGGCAGGGTTGGCTGCGATCAGCTCATCGATCGGGCCGATGCCGAAGAGCGGCTCGGCCATGAGCAGCTCGAACGCCATGTCCTCGTCCTGGCGCTCGAGCGGCAGGCATTGCGAGCGTTCGAGGATCAGGTTCGCGGTCATCAATCGTGGGGCCAGAGGACGTCGTGTGAGGTCGTCGACCGGTTTCGCCCGGTGCGCCAGCGCGTGAACCAATCCCAGCGCGTTCACCGCGACGTACGCGAGGTGACGGTGGCCATCGTCCACGATCAGGTTGAGGTCCACGTCGTCCGACGCTCGAAACCCTCCGCTCGCGAGTGATCCCGCGATCGAGACGCTGCGGATGAATGGCGCCAGGGCCACCAACGCCCGAACGAACCGTGCCGTCATCTCCACGTAGGCCCAGGAGTCGGTGCTGTGGCCCTGAGCGCGAGCCCGGATCCGGTCGACACGATCCAGCTCTGCCCGATCCAACACGAGATCGTCCGCGATCGCGAGGTCTGTGCTGGCCGCCACCGTCCACCGCACCTCGCGCGGCGAGATCGCACCGCCGACGCACAGAGCGGCGAGGCGCTCGGCGCTCAGCGCATAGCCGCGCCGTCCGAGCAGCGCGACCGTCTGCCGGATCCGATCCCCCACCTCTGCAGCTCGAGCAGCGCGAGGTGGGATCAGGCCGACCAAAGAACCCCTCCGAACAGTCTTGACGGCCAACTTGTTGGGATACAAGCCCGGGTTACGATTCGGGTGATCAGAGGCAGCATCACCGAGGAGTCGAAATGACCGCCGACGGACACTTCCGAGTCCCAATCCCTGTGAACGAACCGGTGCGCCAGTACGCCCCGGGCGATCCTCACCGAAAGTCCCTAAAGGCCCGTCTGGCCGAGCTGACCGACGCGCGCACCGAGGTCCCGATGCAGATCGGGGGAGATCGCCGCTGGGGCGCCTCGAGGGCCGACATCCGCTCGCCGCACCGCAAGGAGCTCAGCATCGCCGAGTACGCGGTCGGGTCCGACAAGGACTTCAGCGACGCCATCGACGCGGCCCTCAAGGCCCGTAAGGCGTGGGCGGCGACCTCTTACGACGAGCGCGCCGCGGTGCTGCTCCGCGCGGCCTCCTTGCTGGCCGGAAAGTGGCGCGACACGATCAACGCGGCCACCATGCTCGGGCAGTCCAAGACGGTCCACCAGGCGGAGATAGACGCGGCTTGCGAATCGGTCGACTTCTGGCGCTACAACGCATTCTTCGGCGATCAGCTGCTCACGCAGCAGCCGACCAACGACGGCACCGCGTGGAACCGTCTCGAGTACAGGCCCCTGGAGGGATTCGTCTTCGCGGTCAGCCCCTTCAACTTCACATCCATCGGCGCCAACCTCCCGACCGCGGCCGCGCTCATGGGCAACACCGTGGTGTTCAAGCCTGCGACGCAGACTCTGCTCGTGAGCCATTTCCTCATGGAGATCCTGAACGAGGCCGGCCTACCCCCCGGCGTGATCAACCTGGTGAGCGGCAGCGCCTCGAAGATCTCCGAGCAAGTTCTTGCGCACCGGGAGCTTGCCGGGATCCACTTCACCGGGTCGACCGAGGTGTTCCAGGGCATGTGGCGGACCGTGGGCCAGAACGTCGGTCACTACCGCACCTACCCGCGCCTGGTCGGAGAGACCGGCGGCAAGGATTTCGTGATCGCTCATGAGTCGGCCGACCCGGATGCTCTGCGCACGGCGTTGATCCGCGGCGCGTTCGAGTACCAGGGCCAGAAATGCTCCGCCGCCTCCCGCGCATACATCCCGCAGTCGATGTGGAAGGCGATGCGTTCCGCGATGGTGGAGGAGGTCGAGGCGATCCCGCAGGGAGACGTGGCCGACTTCCGCAACTTCATGGGCGCTGTGATCGATGGAAACGCGTACGCCAATCACATGAAGGCTATCGATTTCGCCCGCAACGCGGAAAGCACGAAGGTGGTCGCCGGAGGCAAGGGCGACGACAAGGTCGGATGGTTCATCCGCCCGACGGTGATCGAGACGACGGACCCCGACTTCAAACTGTTGCGCGAGGAGCTGTTCGGACCGATCCTCACCGTCTACCCGTACGCCGACGGCAAGTTCGAGGAGACGCTCGAGCTGTGCGACCGGACGAGCCCATACGGGCTCACGGGCGCGATCTTCGCGCAGGACCGCCGCGCGATCCGCACAGCCTCCGAGACTCTCGTCAACGCGGCGGGCAACTTCTACATCAACGACAAGCCGACGGGCGCCGTCGTAGGTCTTCAGCCGTTCGGCGGCGCGAGAGCTTCGGGCACCAATGACAAGGCGGGCTCATTCCTGAACCTGATTCGCTGGGTCAGCCCCCGCACGATCAAGGAGACGTACGCGCCGCCCACCGATCACCGCTATCCGTACATGGACGCGGAGTAGGCGTACGGCGCCGCGCTCAGCTCCGCGAGTCCAGGTCACGGCCGAGGGCCGCGTGATGACGGTCAGCATCACACGGCCGGAGGTGAGGAATGCGGTCGACCCGGCGACTGCGTCGGCCTTGAAGGCGGCCTTCGAGAGATTCGACAAGGACGGATGGCTGGCGGTCGCCGTGTTGACGGGTGCGGGTGAGCATTTCTGTGCGGGCTACGACCTGAAAGCTCTCGCCGCCGGCTCTCCGAACCCATCGCCCAAGGCAAGCGACGGGCCGATGGGACCTACCCGGATGGTGCTCAGCAAGCCGGTGATCGCCGCGATCGAGGGGTACTGCGTCGCCGGCGGGCTCGAGCTGGCCCTGTGGTGCGACCTTCGCGTCGCCGCCAGCAACGCGACGCTTGGGGTGTTCAACCGCCGCTTCGGCGTGCCGCTGATCGACATGGGAACGATCCGCCTGCCCCGCATGATCGGCCAGGGCCGAGCGCTCGACCTCATCCTCACCGGCCGCCCGGTACCCGGGATCGAGGCCCTGCAGATTGGCCTGGTCGAGCGGCTCGTCGAACCGGGGCACGCGCTCGAGCAGGCGCAGTCCCTTGCGCGTCAGATCGCCGAGCTACCCCAGGGCGCGCTGCGTGCCGACCGGCGCAGCGTGCTGACTCAATGGTCGCTCAGCCAGGATGAGGCGGCGCGGGCTGAGCATCGGGCAGGGCTCGAGGTGCTGATGTCGGGCGAGGCGACACAGGGAGCGAGTCGCTTTGTGAAAGGCGCGGGACGCCACGGGAAGTGACGGACAGCAGCACCAGCGCGGCCACCTCGCAGGCGATCACAGGCAGCGGTCCCCAGATGGGCAGGCCTTCGGCGGCCAACACGGTGGCAAGCGTGAATCCGATCGTCCACTCGCGAGGGGCGGTGCGCAGGTAGAGCCAGGCGGCGAGCCCGAGCATCACGAGGTCGTCGAGGTGAAGGTAAGGGCTCGCGAGCAATCCTCCAATGAGCGCCGGGATGAAGATCCACTCCCGCCCCCGGCCGCGCAGCCTGGAGGCGAGAAACAGCGCCCATAGGGCGATCGCGGCCTGGACGGCGTGCGTCAGCGCCAGGTTGCCAATCAGCGGCGCTAGCGTCAGCTCGCGGTTCACCGGCACGCCGGCCGCGAAGCTCAGCCTGGCCTCATAGGCCGCGATTCCGCCGGGGCCGAGGGCGAATGCCGACGCGAGGCCGAGCACGCCGAGGGCAACCACGCTGCCCCAGAAAGCGCGCGTGCGGCCGCTCACGAGCAGCGCGGCCGGCATCAGGAACGCGAGCTGAGGCTTGAGGGCGAGGGCGCCGAGCGCGAGGCCCGCCAAGAAGGGGCGGCCCGCACCCAGCAGGGCGTAGCAGCCCGCGACACCGAGCGCCACGAAGAGGCCGGGCTGGCCGAGCTGGAGTCCGTAGATGACCGGAAGCCACCCGATCGCAGCCGCCAGGTGAACCAACCGCAATCGTCCGTGGCCGGGAGAGGCGAAGCGCCACGTCAGGGCGAGGGCGATCAGGAGCAGACCGCTCCAGGCCCAGTAGGCGGCGGTGTACGGGAGCAGCGTCAGCGGCAGCGCGGACCACGCGACCGGCGGCGGGCTGATGTAGCGGGCGAGCTGCGCGATCGTGATGCCCGAACCCATCGCATTGAGCTGCGCCTGCTGAATCTCCAGGTCATAGATCGTCGCCCAGCCGTGGGCCAGCCCGATCCGAGCCGCCGCGTAGTAAAAGGTGAAGTCGTTGTGGAACCTGTCCCCGGCATAGGCGAGCGCCCACTGGTAGAGGTCGAAGGCGGCGAACAGGCCCGCGGTCACGGCGCCGGCGGCCATACCGAGGTTGCGCCATCGCTGCTCGAGGGAGCCGGTCATGCATCCCGGATGCTATAGGCAGGTACCTTGTAGCGGTGCCGACTCCGCAATTCGAGCCGCGGGTTCTCGACCTCGAAGATGGGACGAAGGTTCACATCCGGCCGATCGCGCCAGAGGACGAGCCGCTGCTTCACGAGGCGGTTGCCGCGATGTCGGAGCGCAGCGTCTACTTCCGGTTCTTCTCGCCGCTGAAGAGGCTGCCCGACGCGCTCGCGCACCGGTTGGCAGTCGTCGACCACAACAATCGTTTTGCGCTGGTCGCGACCACTCACAAGCCCACAGGAAAGGAGCGCATCCTCGGCGCGGCGCGGTACGACCGGGTGGCAGGCACCGACGTGGCCGAGGTCGCGGTGGCGGTGGTGGACGAATTCCAGCATCGAGGTCTTGGCGGAGCGTTGCTTGCGATCCTCGCGCGGGCGGCGCGCGCGCACGGCATCAAGACATTCACGCTGATCGTCCTTCCTGAGAACCAGCAGATGCTCGGGCTGCTCCGAAAGATGGGCTGGATCCACCATGCAAAGCTCAGCGGCGGCGTCTATGACATCACCTTCGATTTGCCGGAGCTGACATGAGCAGGTCGGAGGTCTTCGCGGGGCCGCTGGGCGATGTCGATTCGCTGGAGTTCCGCGCGGCCGCCCATCGCGCCGTCGAGTGGGCGGGCGACTACCTCGACACGATCCGAGAGCGACCCGTCATGTCCCAGGTCTTGCCGGGGGACGTTCGCCGCAGCCTGCCCTCGATGCCTCCGGAGCAAGGCGAGGCTCTGGAGGTCATCTTCGAGGACTTCGAGCGCCTGGTGCTGCCGGGGATCACGCACTGGAACCATCCGCGATTTTTCGGATATTTCGGGACCACGGGGTCCGCTCCGGGCATCCTCGCCGAGCTTCTCATCGCCGCCATGAACGTCAACGGCATGCTGTGGCGGACGTCGCCGGCGGCGACGGAGGTCGAAGAGGTCGCGTGCGATTGGCTCCGCCATGCGATCGGGCTGCCAGAGGGCTTTTCGGGCGTCATCAACGACACTGCGTCATCCAGCACCCTCTACGCCCTGGCCGCCGCTCGCGAGGCGGTGCCGGGCGCCGACGTCCGGCGGCGCGGCATGCCGGTTGCGCGCCTGCGCATGTACACGTCGGAGGAGTCACATTCCTCAGTCGAGAAGGCGGGCATCGTGCTGGGCGTCGGCCAGGACAACATCGTCAAGATCGGCACCGATTCGGCTTTTCGAATGGACCCGCGCGAGCTGAGCAATGCGATCGAGCGCGACCGGCGCGACGGCCATCTGCCTTTCGCCGTCGTGGCCACTGTCGGCACCACCTCGGTCACCGCGGTCGATCCCGTGCCCGAGATTGCCGCCATCTGCAAGGCGGAAGGCCTGTGGCTGCACGTCGACGCCGCCTATGGCGGAGCGGCGGCGGTGCTCGACAGCCACCGGTGGGTGATGGCCGGTTGCGATCAGGCCGATTCGCTGGTCGTCAACCCGCACAAGTGGCTGTTCACGCCGATGGACTGCAGCGTCCTGTACTGCCGGCGCGAGGAGGTCCTGAGAGGCGCATTCAGCCTGACGCCGGCCTATCTCCAGACCAGCGAGGCGGCCCAGGTCCGCAACCTGATGGATTACGGGACCTCGCTCGGGCGTCGGTTTCGCGGGCTCAAGCTCTGGTTCGTGCTTCGTGCCTTCGGCATCGATGGAGCGCGGGGGCGGATCGCCGCTCATATCGCGATGGCCCAGGAGCTGAGGGGCTGGATCGAGGCAGATCCGGAGTTCGAGGTGCTCGCTCCGTCGCCGTTCTCGACGGTCGTATTCCGCCATCGTGCCGGAGACGCCGCCAACGAGCACATTCACGACGCGGTCAACAGCTCGGGAGAGGCGCTGATCTCGCATACCGACGTGCGCGGCACGTACGCGCTGCGAATCGCTATCGGCAACCTGCGCACGACGCTCGAAGACGTGCGCGCGACCTGGGAGCTGATCAGGTCCAGGTCCTCTGGACGGAGCTCCTAAGCGCCACCCGCCCAGCGGAACTCCTGACACATGTAGTCGAACGACTGCCCTTCGGGCATGCCGTTGGGCGAGTTCTTGGGATCCGCGGGGTCCGCTGCGAACATCACGACCGTGACGCCCCCCTTCGTGGCGACGATGACCGCGAAACGCACCTGGGCGGACGTGGAATTGGTACCGATCAGGTTGGCCGAGTAAACGGCGCCGATTCCGTCCTGGTCGCCGAGGTGTGCTCCTTTCAGGTCCGATATCTGCGATACATCCTGCCACTGCGCGGTGGGAAGTGCCGCCACCGTGGCCTGCATCACCTGGCTCAAAGGCTGGCCGGCCTTGGTTCCCACGACCGAGACGGCGCCCACCTGGGTGCCCAGCGAGATCCCGTTCGCGTCCTGGCTGCGGACAGTCCACTGCGAGCTGTAGTCGACCTCGAAGTTGAATGCCGAGCTGTGATACGTGGCTCCTTCGGCGAGCGGCGAGACGAACTTCGGGCCGCAGTTGACCGTGCACGGTGAATGGGTTCCTCCGATGGCGTGTGACACAGCGAACATGCTCACAGCCACGGTGACGATGGCGAGGATGGCGAGCAGGCCGCCTGCCACCGCTATCTGCGAGCTTCTCCACTGGCGGACAGTCGGATATCTCGTGTAAGGGGCCACCGGATAGCTGTAGACGGGCGCCGCCGCCACGGCCTGGGCCACCTGTGGCGCGCCGCAGCGACCGCAAAACGTCGCGCCGGCCGAGACCGGCGCGCCGCAGCGGCCGCAGAATCGCACCTGTGCCGCCATCTACGCCACTCCCCTGGAGCGCGTGCGGCCCTGCTTGGTGCCCGCGGCGCGTGCGGCCCCGCAGGCGGGACAGAACGCCATGGTCGGCACGACCCGGTGACACTCGGGACACGGCGCTTCGGGCCCGATTTCGTGCTCGGCTCCCTCGACCAGCAGAGCCTGGTGGATGACCAGCCTCACATATAGAAGGAGAGCGAGGGTCGCGATGAGCAGCACCGCGGTCGAGGCGACGAGGTCGGGAATCGCGAAGCCGAGCATCCCGATGACCACCTGCGCGACCACGGCGACGATCACTGTGGCCAGGATGCTCGTGGTCCAGGGAAGGCCCGCGCGGCGGCGGTCGTAACGGTGCAGCCAGACCGCGGCGGTGACGAGTCCAGTCGTGCTTGCGTTGATGAGGGACACGAGGATCCCCGCACGCAGCAGCCGGAGCGACCAGTCGAGCGGCGCGCCGGATGCGACGAGCGCTCCGCCGATGAGGGGCCAGAACGCCACGAGCGAGCTCGTCAGCGTGAATCCGAGCGCGGATGCTGCGCCGAATGTCAGCCCGTCGAGCGGCTCGCGGTAGCGCGGTCTGAACAGGTAGAGGAACAGCGGGCCGGCGAGCATCAGCGCCTGGGCGACGATCGGAATCGCCACGCCGGCCAGCACGAAGGCGTTCTCCCTGTCGCCCGTCAGATTGAGCCGCGACAGCGCCTCGCCGGAGTATGTGGCAACGGCGTAGCCCAACACCGCGCCCGTGATCATCGTGGCGGCGATCAGGAGCCAGGGCTCGTCCTCGTAGACCTCGACCTCGTACAGGTAGAGCAGGTAGAGCACCGGCAACAGGAAGCTCGCCGCGACGGTCGCGGGGGCGAACAGATGCAGAGATGCGAGCAGGAGGACTGCCGTGCCACCGGCGATGAGCGCCCAGCGGAACGCGCCGCCGCGGCGATGAGGTAGGTGCGGAAACAGCGTGCTGATGATCGACGGATGCGCAACGCGCTCCGATGGCACCGCGGCGAACGCGTGAGTGCGCGACGTGCTGGCGGTGATCAGGTGCGCGCCGCAGTGCCCGCAAAAATCTCCCGCCGGCACGACCGATCCGCAGTGCGGGCAGTTGACCAGCGGTGGTCCCTCGAGGGGCAGAAGGCCGGTCTCGCCGGCGCGGCGTCCCGGGCCCTGGCGGCGCTCGCCTCGTCTCTCTTTCATGCTGTGTTCACGCGCCCCCGCCCTTGATATAGAGGACCCACGCGGCGTCGAGCGCGGCTCCGTCCATGCTGCCCCAACCGGTGGCGAAATCCCAACCGGTGCCGGCGTTGTAGACCAGGTTGTTGCCCGCGGAGATGTCGTGGAACGGTTTCGCCGAAAGGGTGCCCGCGTTCTGGCCCATCCAGTACAGCGCCGGGTTGGCGAACCCGGCTTCGCGAAGTCCCCTCTTCACGAGGTCCTGGTTGACGAGGGCGACGGTCCCGGCCCACAACGGGGTCGCAGCCGAGGTTCCGCCGACCTGTCCATCGTGGCCTCCGAACACGATGTGGAACCCGGTCGCGGGGTCGGCGTTGGCCGCCACGTCGGGAACCTGCCGGAGGGCATGGCCGTTGGCCTGAGCGACGGCCTGCTGGTATGTGGGCAGGGGGTAGAACTGGCTGGCCCCACCGCCGCTGCCGCTCTGATCGAGAGGTGCGCCCCACGCCATCTCTTTGAAATAGATGCCCTGCTGAGATTCGAAGACCGTCGTTCCACCCACCGCCGTGACGGTGGGGAGGGTCGACGGAAAGCTTGCCGCGGGGGGCTGGTCCTCGCCGCAGGTGTAGGCGCCGTTGTCCCCGCTGGCCACGAAGTGCGACATGCCCAACGCCACCGCTCGGTCCTGAATGCTCGCGTAGGCGTCGCGGTGGCCCCCGGACGTGTCCGGCTCGCACTCGCCGAGGCTCTCCGAGATGATCGAACCGAGATGGTCGGTGACCATCTGGTCGAAGGCTCGGTCGCCGTGTCCGAAATCGGCCGCCGAGAGGTAGATGACGAGCTTGGCCTGAGGAGCCACCTCGTGCAGGATCTCGAGGTCCAGCACCGCCTCGCCCTGCGGCTTCTCGGGGGTGCCCCAGCTGGGGTCGCGCATGACGGTGAGGTAGGAGTCGAAAGGCGGAAGCCCGAACTCAGTGGCGAACTTGTTCAGGTCATTGAGGTTGGGAAGGTCGTCGATCTCGGGAAGCACGATCGTCTGGCCGGACCCGTCGAGGCCGGCGTCGCGCAGCGGCTTGAGGTTGTAGAAGGAGAGGACGTCGGTTGGCGTCAGACCGCCCCGGCGCACGGCGAGGATGCGCGCGCCTCGATAGTTGTCGAGTCCGCTGACGCTGCTGGTCGCTGCGGCAATTTGAGGCGGGATGTGCGGTTGGTCGAGCGCGGCGTAGAACGTCGTGCCGTCGGCCTGGCGGAAGGTCTCGATGTCGACCCCCAACAGCGCCGCCGCCAGGGGGGCGGGCCCGTCGGCTGCGATCAGGCTCGATCCAGTTCGCCAAGAGCTGTGGAAGCCGAGCTGGCGCAGCCATGCCGTCGCCGCCTGGGCGGCCGCCGGGTCGGGGCCAAACTCAGCGGCGTAGGTCGCCGGCGTCACGGTCTGCCCAGATGCGATCAACCGCGCCAGACGGGCAGGATCACGCACTTTCAGGGCAAACGTCAGCGACACGGTCGTCGCCTCGTTGGCCGGACCGAGGTCGGTCGCGTTACGCATGGCGAGCAAGAGAGTCGGGGGTGGCGGCGCCGGCTGCGAACCCCTGGAGCCCTGGCTCGGCGAGCTCGCACTGGAAGGTCCGCAAGCTACGAGCGTCAGCACGACAGCCGCGGCGAGGCTGGTTCTCACTTGAAGCTAGCTTCCCAGACCTCAGCCTCGAACGCCAACTCAAAGCCAAGCTTGCGGTACGCGTCGAAGGCGCGCGTCTCGTTGAAACCGTCCACGTACAGCGTGGCGTGGCGGGCGCCGGCGGTCCGAAGTCGGAGCAAGCCCTCGGCCACCAGCCAGCTGGCAAGGCCCCGGCGCCGGTGCTCCGGAACGGTCCCGACCGAGCTCACCAGGCCGACGGGTTGCGGTCGCGCGTCCTCGATATAGGTCTCCAGCTGGCACAGGGTCACCGCCGCGGGCTCACCTGAGGTGGCCGTGAGCGCCATGAGGCACAGCGCCGGTGACTTCCCCATCATCAGCTCCTCTTCCGATCGAGGGGAAAAGCGCCAATGGTCGGCGAAGGAGCGGTTGTGCATTTGAGCCCACGACCCTTTTGGGACGCGTGAAGCGTCGCTCAGCTCGTAACCGTCGACCGGGACCGGCTTCGGAAGGCCGCCGGACAGCGTGCGGTCCATCCGCCACCAGGGCCGGACCATCTCCAGGCCCAGGCTCGCGAGCGCGCCAGCCTGGCCGGGACCGACCCACGCCTGGGCCGCCACGGCGCCGGCCGCGCGGGAAAGCTGCAGGCCCCACTGCACGAGGTCCCGCAAGAGGGGTGTGTCGCTGGAAGCGACCGCGGGGTCGATGCGGGCGACCACGCCTTCAGGCGACCAGCGGCTCGTCACCACGACCGCGCCGGCGAGGGTCGACGGCCCGTCCTCCACCACACGCGACAGCGCCCCCCAGTCGAAGTGGGCGAGCATCCCCTGCACGTGAGGCTCAACCGGCAGGCTGTCGCGCCGGCCCTCGCGCACCTCCGACCGCCACAGCTCGAACAGAGCCGGCAGGTCTGCCGCCCGACCCGGTCTCACTTGGAAGGGGATGTCGCCCGGGGCACGATCATGCCGTCGCCCGAGCCACCACCTCATGCACTTCGGGAAGCTCGCGCCTGATCCGCTCCTCGAGCTCGGTCTCTATGCGGTGAGCGTCCTCCAGGCTGATGTCGCCGGCGACCTCGGCGACGACGTGAGCGTGGATGCGTTGATGGCGATCGCTGAGCTCAACGTCAACCAGGCGACGCACCTCGGGGTGTGATTGAACGATCTCTCGCATGCGAGCGGCGAGCTGGGTCCGCCTCGCCGTCACATCCTCTCCGCTCACCACGTGCGGCTCCAAGGGCTCCAGGTGAACGTCGATCCGTGTCGCATTTGGGAGCTCGGTGCGCAGCGCCTCCTCGAGCGCGGCGCTCGACCGAGACGCCGTGGTCAGCGTCATGTCGCCTGGCAGCTTCGCGTGCATCGTGAGGTGCAGCGAGCCGTCGGTTTCGCGTTCGACCGTCACGTTGTGCAGGTCGCGAACGTCGCCGCCGCGCGCGGCCGCGGCGTGGATTCGCTCCACCAGGTCGCCCTGCCGTTCCTGGCCCTCCACCACCACCGAGAGCTCCAACGTCGGTAGGACCGAGCGAGCGTGGCGCTTGATCTCCTCGGCCAGCGCTCCGGCAGCTTCCACCGAAAGCATTCGCCGGGTGGCGATGCTTGCATCGCCGATCAGGTTGGGCCCCGACCGGCGCACGCGCACCGAGCGGATCTCACGAACTCCATTGACGTCCTCGATGGCCGAGCGCAGCTGCCGCTCGGCGCCCCCCGCCGCGCGGTCGATGAGGATGTCGCCCGAGCGCCAGACGAGAATCGCCGCTGCCCGGACGATGATTCCGGCGACGAGAAGAGCTGCGACCGAGTCGGCTCCGGCAAGGCCCATCCGGACGCCCAGGAGGCCGGCGAGCACCGCGACGGTGGAAAGCACGTCGGACAACCGGTCGGTGGCGTCGGCCAGCAAAGCGTCGCTCGAGGCGAGGCGCCCAACTCGCCTGAGGACAACGGCTCGACCGACCTCGATCAGCAGGGTTCCGACCAACAGGGCAAAGGCGTAGCCGGCGGGATTCACGTTGTGAACGCCGGTGATCAGGCGGCGGATGGCCTCAAACGCGATCCCGGCTGCTGTGACCAGCAGGAGGATGCCCTGCGCGAAAGCGGCCAGGTTCTCGGCGCGACCGTGGCCGTAGGGATGTTCTTTGTCCGCGGGCTTGCGAGCTGTACGCACCGCGAGGAGGGTGAAGATGCTTGCGGCCAGGTCGAAGGTGGAATGAACCGCCTCGCTGAGGATGCCAAGGCTGCCGGTGAGCAGGCCGACCACCAGCTTGCCGAGCACGATGGCCAGGCCGATGAAAACAGAGACGAAGGCGACGCGCTCCGGGTGTCGCCCGAGGGACCTCATTCGCCCACTCTAGTAGGGCGCTGGGCCCGGATCAGCCCGTTTACTTCAGCAGCGAGGTGGACTTGAGCAGCTGCGTCTCGGTGCCCAGGGCGATCAACAGATCGCCCTCCTCGAGTCGCAGCTCGGGGCTGGGGCTCACGAAGAGCGTCCCGTCGGTGCGCCTCAGTGCCAGCAACTTCGCCGCCAACGGGTCGAGCAACCCAGCATCCTCGATGGTCTTGCCGATCGACGCCATTCCATCGCCCACGAGAAGCTCCTCAACGCCGATACCGCCCTCTCCGTGATGGAGAGTGTCCAGCACGTCGACGAGCGCAGGGCGAACGGCGAGCTCGGCCATCCGGTGGCCTGCCATCCCGTAAGGAGAGACGGCCCTCGTGGCGCCCGCGAGCTCGAGGCGGCGGATCGATTCAGGCCGGCCCGCCCGCGCGATGATGTACAGGTCTGGGTTGAGGGCACGGGCGGCGAGGACGATGTACACCGCGCGCTCGTCAGAGTCGACCGCCGAAATCAACCCTCGCGCGCGTTCGATGCCCGCTTGCTTTAGGAGCTCCTCGCTGGAGGCGTCGCCCTCTAGGTGCAGGCGACCCTCGGCGCGAAGCCGCCCGACCGCTTCTTCCGTCTGGTCGATCACCGCGTAGGGGACTTTATGGTCTTCGAACTCCGCGACGATCTGAGTCCCTATGCGGCCGTAGCCGCAAATGATGAAGTGGTCGCGGAGCTGGTTCAGGTTGCGCTCCAACTGCCGCTCTCTCCTGTAGTTGCCAAATGCGTTGTCAGCGAGCGTTTCGGCGAAGACGCCGAATCCATAGAGCATGGTAGCCACGCCGGTGACGATGAGTGTGGAGGTGAAGATCCGCCCGGCGGCCGACTGTGGGTGGATCTCCTGGTAGCCGACGGTGCTGATGGTGATGATGACCATGTAGAAGGCGTCGAGCAAGTTCCAACGTTCGATCAGCATGTAGCCGGCGACGCCGTACACGATGATCACCGCGAGAAGGACTACAGGAAGTCGAAAACGAGTAAGCGGGTGGCGAGTTCGAACCGTCAGCCGCCTCCGCCTGGACCCTCCAGGCCGGGCTTCGTCATCTTCCCCAGGTCGAGCACCTTGTTCAATGCCGCTTCGCTGATGCCTTTGGCGCGGGCAAGCTGCCTGATGCTCTTGCCCGTGCGGATGGATTCCTTCGCGATCTTCGCCGACTCGTCGTATCCGATGAGGGGTGTGAGCGCGGTCGCGAGCATCGGGCTTCGCTCGACGAGCTCGGGGCCGCGATCCGTAGCCTGAAGTCCATCGATGCAGCGCTCGGAGAAGTTCTGGACGGAGGTCGCGAGGAGCGTTATCGATTCAAGGGTCGCGACGGCGGCCGCGGGCATCATCACGTTCAGCTCGAAGAAGCTGCCCGACTGTCCGCAGATCGCAACCGTCAGGTCGTTTCCGTACACGCGGGCGATCACCATCAAGAGAGACTCGACGATCACCGGGTTGACCTTGCCCGGCATGATGCTCGAGCCGGGTTGAGTTTCCGGGAGGCGGAGCTCGCCGAGACCGGCGATGGGACCTGTGCCCATGAGGCGCACGTCCGAGCCGATCTTCCAGAGGCTTGTCGCGATCGTGCGCAGCCCACCGTGCGCGGCGACCACCGAGTCGAGCGTGGCCTGCGCGTGGAAGTGATTCGGTGTCTCGCGAACAGCGACCCCCGTGGCCTTGGCCAGCCTCGTGGCGGCAATGCGGGCGAACTGCGGATGAGTGTTGATGCCTGTGCCGACTGCGGTGCCGCCCAGCGGAATCCGTGCGAGCTCGTCCACCGCCGCCTTCGCCCTCCGTATCGATTCCTCGATCTGCCCGGCATAACCTCTGAACTCCTGCCCGAGCCGGATCGGGGTTGCGTCCTGGAGGTGCGTGCGACCGGTCTTGATCACCGGCCAGAACTCTTTGCTTTTGGCGTCGAGGGCTTTCTGAAGCCGTTCGAGGGACGGGACGAGCTCATCCTGGATCGCCATCGCGGCCGCGAGCTGGATCGCGGTTGGGATGACGTCGTTGGAGGATTGGCCGAGGTTCACGTGGTCGTTGGGGTGGACGAGGCGCGACCCCCTCGCGCCGCCGAGAAGCTCTGTCGCTCTTGTCGCGATGACCTCGTTGGCGTTGGTGTTGGTCGAGGTGCCCGATCCCGTCTGGTAGACGTCGATGGGAAATTGCTCGTCGAGCTCGCCGTCGATTACCTGCTGAGCCGCCGCGGCGATCGCGCGTGCCCGGCGCCGTGAGAGCAGGCCGAGCTCGAGGTTGGTCTGCGCAGCCGCGCGCTTGACCAGACCCAGGGCGCGGAGGAACCGGCGGGGCAGCGGTTGGCCCGAGATCGGGAAGTTGAGCACCGCGCGCTGGGTCGACGCGCCGTAGTAGGCATCGGCCGGCACTTCCATCTCGCCCATGGAATCCTTCTCGATGCGCGTCCCCTTCTTCTTACCCACGGCCAGATTCTAGAGTGAGCTTGCAATGCGCCTCGCGGCGGTCGACATCGGAAGCAACACAGTGCACTGCCTGGTGGCCGATGTCGTGCGAGGCAAGCTCGAGGATGTGGCTCATTACGTCGAGGAACCCGAGCTCGGGCCTTACGTTGCCCGCACCGGCGCCATCGGCAGCCGGTCGACGGCTGCGATTCGGGCCCTGCGTTCAGTTATGGAGAGCGCGCACGGCCACGGTTACGAGGTCCTCCTCGCAGGCGCCACCCAGGCTGTGCGCCAGGCGACCGACCGCGATGCCTTCATCCGCGAGGCGAGCCGGGCGATCGGCGTCCAGGTCCACGTCATCTCGGCCCAACGGGAGGCCGATCTCAGCTTCCTCGGCGTGGCCAGCCGTCATGCGGTGCGCAAGGAGTGGGCGATGGTCGACCTCGGTGGTGGCTCGACCGAGGTGGTGATCGCCCGCGGCCAGGCGATGGTGCGCTCGGCGACCCTACCGATCGGTTCGGGAGTGCTGGCCAGCACTTACCTGTCCGACCCGCCCAAACCGGAGGAGCGCGCCCGCCTGCGCAAGGCCGCGCTGCGCGAGCTGACCCACGCACCGGACGGAGACGTCGAGCGCCTGGTCGCCACCGGCGGTACGGCTTCGAACCTTCCGCTCGTGCTCACCCACCGGAACCCGCCGCCGGTCCTGACGACCGCCGACCTGCTCACCTGCGAGAGCCGCCTGGACAGGGATCGGGCCGCGCTGGTGGCGAAGTCGGTCAAGCTGCCGCCAGGCCGGGTCAAGGCGATGCGCGCGGGGGTGGAGGCCCTGCTCCTGCTCCTGGACTGGTATGGGCTCGCCGTGCTGCACGTCAGCCACCAGGGTCTGCGCCATGGGATGCTCCTGGCCTACCTCGAGCGGGGCAATGATTGGTGGCGATAGAACGTTGAACCCCCTGGGTAGGATGAGCTCATGGAACAGGGGCCGGGCGCGCGCAGGGCGCACCTCGTGAGATCGCGCGGATCGTCGCTCAAGCTCGCGCTTGCGCTCACCTGCGTGGTGCTGGCGGTCGAATTCGCCGGCGGCCTGATCTCTCACTCCCTGGCCCTGCTTTCGGATGCGGGGCATGTGCTGACGGATGTCTTTGCACTGGGCCTCACCTGGTTCGCGGTCGCGCAGGCGAGCCGGCCGGCCGATGCGCGGCGCAGCTACGGCTACCACCGGGTCAGCATCCTGGCGGCGCTCGTCAACTCGGTGACGCTGATCGTGATCGTCATCGCCATCGCCTATGAGGCCGTGCGCCGCCTCGCGCACCCGGAACCAGTCCAGGGCGGCGTCGTGATCATCGCGGCCCTGACCGGCATCGCCATCAACACATTCGTGGCGTTTGGCTTGCGCGGGCAGTCGCACAGCCTGAACCTGCGGGCCGCGCTGCTCCACGTCGTCGGGGACATCGGCGCCTCGGTGGGCGTGGTGGTGGCCGGAGTCGTGATCCTGCTCACCGGCTGGCTCTACATCGACCCGCTGCTCTCGCTGGGCATCGCGGTCCTCATTGCGTTCAGCGCGTGGAAGATCGTGCGGGAGACGGTCAACCTCCTGATGGAGGGCACTCCTGCCGAGATCGACCTGGCCGCCGTTACGACGGAGATCACCGGCACCGGGCTGGTCACGAGCATGCATGACCTCCACGTCTGGGCGCTTTCATCTGACGAGGTGGCTCTCAGCTGCCACGTCGTCGTGGGCGATTGCGCGCTCGAGGAAGCAGAGCACGTCGTGCGGGACCTCGAGAGCCGGCTCTGCGACAAGTTCGCCATCGGCCACACGACGATCCAGGTCGAGAGCTGCCACCCGTGCGGCGTGATCCACCATGGCGCGGGCGATCACAATCACCCGCACGAGCACGTGCTGTTGGTCAGCCCGGCGGCTGAACCTGCGGCACCAGCACATCCTCGCGCTGAAGGATCCGCCGCGCGACCGCGATAGCCGACGCGTAGGTCGAGTCCATTCCCCGGTAGCTCAGCCCGCGTGCGCCGAGGGTACGCGCCTGCGTGTACGGAGTATCCGAGGCGTAGTGGACGATACCCAGGTCGAAGTTGACCTGGGCCATGTTGACACTCTCGTTCAGCGGAAAGCGATCGGGTTGGACGATCTCATAGCACGCGTCGAGGTAGGGGCCGGCCTCCATCTCGACCACCGTGTAGCGGCCGTGGTAGTAGAAATCGAGGTAGTCGCGGTTCTGCAGGAACGTTCCTCGCACGGTGACCGCGCGCTGGTTGTCCAGCGCCGAGCCGTACACGAGATTCGGCTGCACGTCGGCTGCGGTGAAGCAGTTCGCGAGCCAGTAGGTGTTGCCCGAGTGCTCGTTGTGCACAACGGTCGGGATCATCACGTCGCCCACGTCCGCGTTCAACGTCGCCGCCTTGCCGAGGACGTACAGGCCTCTCATCCACGAAGCTTGCTCCGCGACCTGTCGCAGGATGTGATACGCAGCCTCGCCAAGCGGGTAGTCGACGTTGACGATGCAGGCATCCGACTCGCGCAGCTTTTTCTCGTCGACCGCGCCGACTCGCGGATCGATCGCAGCGGGGTCGAGCTTCGAGAGCATGAACACCTGGGCCGCGGAGTCAACGCCCGTGCCCTTGGCAGGTATGTGCCTGACGCCGTTCGCGGCCTCCATCTCGGCTCGGCGCCCGCGCATCCGCTCGCGATCGGGATGGTGGTCGAAGACCTGGCGCGCGCCGTAGTACATCCAGTTGTGCCGCGAAGCGCGGATGTGGCCGGCCTCGAGCTTGCGACGCTCCTCATCGAGCTCGGGATGGTGCCTCCCGATCCAATCGACGATGTCACTTTCGAACTCGCGTGCGACTCCGGTGAGGACGTTGACGAGGCTGTGTGAGTTGGACGAGACGAAATAGATCGGCGCGTCGCGCGCGCCCATCTCGCCCATCGCGCCGGCAATCGGAAGCCACCAGCGGCTCGCGTTTCGCGCGTAGCCGATATGGCTGCCGCCGATCAGGCGCAGCACGATCCTGCATTCCCCGCGCTTGATGGCACCAAGGTTGGAGTCGAAGGAGTCGCCCCACGCGTCGTGCAGGCGGCGCCAATCGTCCTCGCTCGCTCCTGCCCCCTGCCGGGCCTGGGCGTCGGAGAGCTCGACGTCCTGCAGGGCGCGGTGCAGCTTGTTCCACTCGATCTGATACGCAACCAGCGTTGGAATGAGGTCGTCGATGTCTGAAGCCGAGGCGATGAGCACCGCGAGCATGTCCTTGCCGTCGTGGTACCAGCGGCGGCGCCGGGCGGGCGCCTTGACCCTTTGCCAGCTGAGGATGTCGGCGTGGAGGACCGCCCGGAAGCCCTGCGGGCTCTGGCCCATCACGACGTGCCGGCAGCGGCTGATCGCCTCCGGAAGCCGGCGCACCGCGTAGAGCAGGGCTCCCATGTCGGTCTGCGGCTCGGCGGCGAGCGGGTGCAGCACCGAACCCATGCCGAGGTGGGCCTGGACGAGTGACTCGACCTTGATCTCGCCCGAGCTCTGGAGCATGGTGGTGTAGGTCCGTACGTACAGCTCGACCGCGTGCTTCCCGGACCAGCCCGAGCTGGGGGGTGATTCCATCCGCCGAATATAGATGGACGCGCCTTACAAAACCTTGACGTACAACTGGATGAACGGAGGCAGGCGCGGTTGTGATACTCAAGAGGTGATGACAAGCCTTGCCAAGCTCCGCCACCTGAGAGTTCTCGGTTTCGCCGCCGGAGCCGTCCTCGTGGCCGGCGCCGCGGTCCTGGTCACGGCGTCAGCCGCCGGGCTGAACGTCGGCTTCCGGCCCTCCACCTCGCAGCCGGCTCAAGCCGACACCGCCTCGATCGGCGGGCAGGCCGGCGCGTCCGCCGTTTGCAATGACTTCCTTTCGCACCTCTCGAGCGACCTCGGGAAGAGCCAGAGCCAGGTGAACGCCGCGGTGCAGAAGGCGATCGGCGAGACGCTGGCCGACGAGGTCAAGAACAAGCAACTGACCCAGGCACAAGCGGACGCCATCAAGCAAAGGCTGGCGAGCCAGCCACCGTGCACCCTGGCGGGGAATCTCGGCAAGCCGGCCGCGCCCCAGCCCCGCCCCGGCGCCACGATCGGCGCGTACACCCAGCAGCTCATCACCGCCGCCGCTTCCGCGCTCGGCATCGCCGACGCGCAGCTGAAGACCGACCTCGCTAAGGGGATGACGCTCTCGCAGATCGCCGCCGCTCATAACCCGCCGGTCACCGAAGCCCAGTTCCGAACCAGCCTGATCGCCAAGCTGAAGCCGCTGCTGGACACTGCGGTTACGAACAAGCAAGTGACGTCGGCGCAGGAGCAGGCGATCCTGAAGCGGTTGCAGACGGGCCCGATCCCGTTGTGGAGCAAACCACCACCGCGCAAGACGACCGCGCCGGCAAGCCCCGTGACGACGACGATCTAGCAGCCGCGTCTCGGCTTTCTGTAGGATCGATCGCCAGACGGCGCGATGAGGCTCGCTCCTTGAACCGCCGGGACCCATTTAGGGCCCTGGCTGATGGCCTCTACCAACGAAATTCACGACGAGTTGGCAGAGGAACAAGGAGGAGCCGATGAACCCCTACACCATCGCCGCGGTC
>DATBZR010000032.1:0-2068 GCA_036513095.1 Candidatus Dormiibacterota bacterium
GCCAACGCTCACTTCGTTGACGAGTCGGGCAAGGTCCTCATCGCGAGGATTGAGCCGATGGCCGCGCGGCGCGGGCTTCCGCTTCAGGTCATCAAGGCTGAGCGGCTGGCCGACCTTGATCGTGGTGAACTTTGCCAAGCGAATGCCTCCACTTCATGACTCAGGAAGCCGCCATTAGGCGCGGCACTCATTGTGCGCCTGAGAACGGCTCGATAGAACGCGAGCGGCTGCCTCGCCGACGCCCCGCGCGTTGGCCGCGCGCATGTCTTCCGCCAGGGCGATCAGCTCCTCGATGACCTGCGCGGTCTCGATCGCCCGGTTCTGGTAGCGGCGGAGGGACTGTTCCAGCAGGTCGGCGAAGGAGCGTGCCTGGACGACGTTCCGGCGCTAACAGGAGGATGGCGAGGGAACGACGCATGGTAGTTACCTGACTTGGAAGATCACTCACTTCAGACCGTGGCGAGGACCACGCGAACCCGTCCCGAAGTGCACCAGGAGGAGGATCGCGATCGCACCGAGCGTGGCGATCACGATGCTCTCGACGTTGATGCCGTTGACGGAACCGGGCTTGAGCACGGACGTTGCGACGAACCCGCCCACGAGGCCGCCGACGATGCCGAGAACGAGCGTCCTCAGCAGACCCTCGCGTGAGCCCACGATCTGGTTGGCCAGGAAGCCGGCGATGGCGCCGACGACGATCCAAGCGAAGATCGCGTCTGGCTGGAGGTCATGTTGAACCGGGCGAGGTGGAGCTTGCCGTCCACGGTCTTGATCCCGGGCATGGTGATGCTCACGGCGCGGTCGCCTTCGAGCGTGCCGCTGGAGCGCTTGATGTGGCTGACCCGAAACTCCGTGCCGATCGACTCGGCGAAGAGGCGGTAGCCGAGGCCCTGCCTCTCGAAGACGGTCAGCTCGCTCATTGCAGGAGCTTTCGCAGCCTGGGCTCGGCGTGGAGGTCTGAGACCTCGGCCATCAGGCTTACCCAGACCTGCCGGGTCCCGGCCATGTCGAAGTGAGCAAAGACGTTCGTCTCTTCGGGCAAGGGCAGGTCGATGACGATCTGGCCCTCGTGCATGCGGAGGCGTCCCTTCACGATGGACCCGTCCGGCAGTGTGACCGGGTATTCCCGGTGTGGGTCGAAGCGCACGAGGGCGGGGTCGATGACATCCCTGTCGCCCGACACGATCTGGCTGGCGGCCGTGTGGAGCACGGTGAAGGCGTGCTTGTCCTTGGTCATGCGTGCACCGTCACGGCCACGGCGTCGGTGGCACGTAGTCTGCCTCCCAGTTGGTCGGCGTTGGTTCCGCGCCGCTGATCATCGTGAACCGCCCTGGGCCGCCTGGCCCGCGGCGAGCGCCCGCTTGATGGCCGAGCGCCGCGCGCGGGTGCGCGGCCACCTCGCGGAAGTGAGACTCATGCAGCAGGCCGTCGAACGCTGACCCATCTACCAGACCTGCCCGGTCAGCACCCACACAACGAGGATGCGGACTTCGCCCTGCGCACGAGTCCGCCGCAGCCCATCGCCAAGTACGTCCGTTCTCTCCTCGCGGGTACGATGACACGAGGAGGTGGCCGATGTACCGCACCCAGCTCGGCGATCAGCTCGGCAATTGGCGGAGCGGCTCCAGCCTTGACGCTCAGGCGGTCGAGGAAGCGATCGACGATGAGCTACCCGGCCGGATGGAGCTGATCGCGGCGACTGCTAAGGACACGCCGGGGGAGGCCTTCGCCGACTTCGTGGCCCTCACAAGTTTCCTCAACGCAGCGGTCGTTATCCGCGTGTCGATCTTGGAGAAGATCGCCAACCACGTCGAGAAGCTGCGGGACGCGCTGGCGAAGATCGCCAAAGGGTTAAGGGCCGACTCATTCGACATCAGCGTGAGCGCGCCCGTCGGGCTATCTGTCAGCATGACCTTCAAGGTGGAGTCAGGGCGATAGCCGTCGACGCGACGGCCCAGTTGGCGGTGGCAGTCAGCAGCTCGGTCGCTGGCTCGAACGGCCGATCGGCATTCCCGATCCCGACGCGACGTGGTCATCGTGTCCGACGCATCGGCTGGAATGTTCTCGG
>DATBZR010000033.1:0-3534 GCA_036513095.1 Candidatus Dormiibacterota bacterium
CCCCGCGATTGATGGGTGAGGCCTCGATCCGGTTGGGCGCCTCGAAGTGCGGATCCAGGCGACGGTAAGCGTTGACGCTGGAGTTCAGGATCAGGCAGATGTCCGGGGCGGCGGCGAGCACACGGTCGATGAAGTCCCAGCCAAGGGCCGACAGGTTGTCCTCGCCCTTCGGATCGTAGAAGAGGTTCTTGCCGCCGCGCTTCAGCGACATGTTTGTGTGCATGCCGTTGCCGTTGATACCGGTGACCGGCTTGGGCAGGAAGCTTGCACTCAGGTCCATGTTCTGGGCCACCTGCCGGCAGAGCAGCTTGTAGAGCTGGATCTGGTCGGCGGCGATCAGGGCCTCGGTGTACCCGTAGTTCATCTCGAACTGCGACGGCGCGACTTCTGGGTGGTCCTTCTCGTTGCCGAAGCCCATGGTCCTCTGGACCTCGGCCGCGCTGTCAATGAACCGCCGCAGCTGATCCCCGGGGAGGGAGTGATAGTAGCCGCCGGTGGAGACGAAATCGAAGCTGCCGGTCTCGTGGTAACGGCGCTCGGCGTCCTTGCCCTTGAAGATGAAGCCCTCGATCTCGACCGCCACCAGAGCCTCGGTCCCGTTCTTAGCGAACAGTGACTCGGTATAGAGCCGGAGCCGAGTGCGTATGTCGGCGGGGTAGGGCGAGCCGTCTCGAGACCTCACCTCGGCAAAGGCCAGCACCTTGCCCGGGCCGAAGACGTCGGCGGGGAGCCAGTAGAAGGCACGCCAGTCGACCACCAGGCGCAGGTCCGATTCGTGTTGCTGCGTGAAGCCGCGAACCGAGGAGCCGTCGAAGGTGAGGTTGTCGGCGGCCCTGACCAGAAACTTCTTGTCGTAGTCCAGCATGTGGAGACGGCCCTCGAGGTCCGTGAAGCAGACGGTGAGCGCCTTGATGCGTTTCTCGTCGGTCAGGTACTTGAGCCGCTGCTCTTTGGCGGCGTCAGGGGATATCCTGGCCAGGCGCTGGGCCTTGACCTCCAGGTTCATCTCCTCGAGCTTGTCGTAGGGGATCTCGAGAAACGCGCGCAGGCTACCTGGTTCCATCTCGCTTCCTCAATGCAGGCACAGGCGCGATCTTAGCCCAGGCAGTCGGATCAACTCGGGCTTGGGCAGATGATTGAGAGCACAGTGATCGCTTGGACCTGACCGTTCAAGACCATGGCGATGGGCACCGAACTGGTCTTCAGTCGCCACGACTGCGATTATGCGACGGCGCTCAGGAAGCTACTCCTTGATCGTTTCGGTGAAGATCTCCTCGTCCAGGCCGGCCACGGCCGCGACGCTCGCCCGGCGGTCGGTCCAGATCGGGTGCACGGTGCCGCCAAAAGCCGCGAGGCCTTCGTAGTCGCCGTACTGGTTGCCGAAATCGGCGCCTGTCAGCGTCTCGTCCGTCGGTTGGGTCGCCACAGCGAACGCGGCCGCAAACGATGCGCCGCGGTTTTTGGAATCGGTCATGAAGTACTGGGTCGCGTCACGGGTTGGGTCGTTGCGCGAGTCGTTCCAGCTCACGATGACGTTGCCGGTCGTCGGATCCACGGCGAGCCACTGGTTGAACTGGTCGCTCACGCCGGATGGGTCGCTGGCGCGCACCGGCGTGCTCCAGGTCGAGCCGTTGTCGTCAGACGTCGACAGGAACACGCGCATGCCGCTTGACGCGGTGGCGTCCGACCACGAGCAGTACAGCCGTCCGCCGGAGTCTGCGCCGCAGGCCGGATAGATCAGCGCGCCGCGCAGAGCTTGCGCGGGAGGGAGGACCTGGAACGTGGCCAGCGTGGTGGCGATCTGGTGTGCAGGGCTGAACGACCGGCCGCCGTCGGTCGAAGCGCTGACCCGGATCGCCGGGTTGATCGCATCCTGCCAGGCGACGTAGACCGTGCCGTCAGGGGCGACGAACGGGTCGGCGCCGATCACCGCCGCCGGACCGCCCTGGCTCGGGCTCGCCTGCACCGGCTTCGAGAAGGTGACGCCGTGGTCGGTCGACTTGCTGACCAGGATCACGTCGTTGTCGGACGACTTGCCGTTCTTCGGGCTCGCGTTGTCCCACGCCACGTAGACGGTGTCGTCCGGTGCGACCGTAATCATCGGCTTGTCGTTGAACTTGCCGTTGCCCTCGTTGGGATTGAAGAAGGTGGCGTCCCAGTGCTGACCGCCGTCGCTCGAGCGGGCCACCGCCATCTCGCTGCCCTGCACCGCGTGGAAGGTCTTGTTGAAGAAGACGACGATGTAGGAGTAGTACACGGTCGTTCCGTTGGTGTCCCACGCGAGCCCGGGGTCGGAGCCGAAATCCTGGCCGTTGGTTGTGATCGCCGGCGGCAGCGGTGTGTTGCTCGCCGTCCAAGATCCGCCGCCGTCAGAGGAGAAATACGCCCGCATCGGGTCGCACACGATCTCGTTCGAGCCGCCCATGATCTGCTTCGGGTGCACGGGGTTGATCGCGATCGAGGTCTCGCTCTGGGGCGTGGCCTCGTTGCTCATGTCGATGTTGGAGCCGTCCGAGAAATTGCCGCTCGAGGTTCCGCAGGGCGGCAGCGTCGTCTGGTTGAGCAGCGTCTGCGCCTTCTGCCACCACGTCGGGTACTGATACGGCGAGTTGCCGGCCGCCGCCGACGGGGAAAGCACGACCACCGCAAGGCCGATCGCCGCGATCGCCGGCGCCACAGCCAATCGCGAGAGCTTCAACAAGTCACCCACCTCCGACACACCACCCACCGGCACCAGAAAAGCGTCCGCAGAGTGTACCCGCGGCCTGAGTCCAACGGCACTTTCGATCTGGGCGCCTCGGCATCGCTCGGCCGAACGGCTGCCCACATGGCCAGGTCGGCCAGACGGCATTGGGGTGGGCAAGCGACCCCGAAAAGCCGGCCTCCTCGCGGCGGCGAGGCTCCACTTCTTGCGGCCATGTGATAGCTCTGGCGACTGAGTTCAGGATGCTGCAGATAGTCGCCTCTTATCGATACCATCGCCGATTCCCGGCCATCGTCTGCGCGGGTACGAGAGTGAGATTGGCGACTCCGGCTGGCGGCGCTTAACATCCTCCCTGCTGGCGCCGCGTTGCCACCTCGAACGAACGAGAAATAGTGATGGGCTTCCTTAGGCGGTTATTTCGGCAGCCGGACTCGACCCGGAATGCGACTTCGCGGCCTGATTCACTTAGCGCGAACGCAACCTTCGGTGGTTCCGACTCCCTTGAGGTCGTAGGGGAATCCTTCTACGAGGAAGCTCTCAAGAAGATCGTCGGTCCCACCAATGAATACCTTCGTATGGCGGTGTCCGCGACCCTAAAGCCCGAGGTTGACAATCGCTACGACCCCAACGCAATTTCCGTGTGGATTTCAGGCTTGAAAGTGGGCCACCTTAGCCGAGCCGATGCTGCCCGGTTCCGGCCGGGCCTGCTCGGCCTGCAGCGTCAGGTAGGTGGCGCAATCGCGTTGCCGGGAGTAATCGTTGGTGGGGGCGTAGACCGCCCGTCCTACGGCGTGTTCCTCAACTACGCTCCTGCAGCTTTCAACCTCTTG
>DATBZR010000034.1:0-27300 GCA_036513095.1 Candidatus Dormiibacterota bacterium
GCTGGACTGCGACCGCGGCTGCGGAATCGGCTATCGCTATATGTGGCATGAGCGCTCCTCGCGAATTCTGGATTACCGAGAACCTTACGCGCGAAACGGCGCATGCCTTGGCGTACCCGTGCACCTCCTAGCGCGGGCAAAATGCTCACGCGTTTTAGAAAACCGTTTGTGGGTTTGGCTGTCGCTTTGGCTGTCATTGCAGCCCAAACCGGCGAAAAGTGGCGGGGATGGATGGGAATCGAACCCACCCAGGACGCCTCAACAGCGCCCCGCAAACGGTTTTGAAGACCGCGGGAGGCACCAGCCCCCGTACATCCCCAGCCCAGCTACCTTAACGACGCGCGCGAGGTGGCTGGACGGCTGGGAGGCGGCGCTAAACCGCCGGGGTGATCAGCGCCTCGAGCTTGGCTATCAGGTCGCCCTTCATGTTGGGGCGGTAGCCGACCGTCCGCTCCGCGGGCTTCCCGTCCTTGAAGATGATCACAGTCGGGATGGACATGATGCCGAGCGACATCGGCGTCGCCGGGTTCTCGTCGATGTCCATCTTCACGATCTTCACCTTGTCGCCCAGCTCACCCCCGATCTGCTCGACGATCGGCGCGATCATGCGACACGGGCCGCACCAGGTCGCCCAGAAGTCGACGAGGACTGGGACGTCCGACTTCAGAACGAGGCTCTCGAACTCGGCGTCGGTCACTGCTTGGATGTTTGACATCTAGGAACTCTTCTCCGTCTTGGTATCGGTCTTTGACTCGGGCTTGGTATCCGTCTTTGACTCGGGCTTCGACTCGGGCTTCGACTCGGGCTTGGACTCGGACTTGGCCTCCGGCTTGCTGTCGCCGCCCCCCTCAGAGCTCGACGCCGACCCGTTGGACGACGCCGCCGAACCCTTCGCGACACCTTTGTAGTCTGTCGTGTAGAACCCGCTCCCCTTGAAGCTGATTCCAACCGGGTAGAGCATCTTGGAGAGCTTGCCCTGGCATTTGGGGCAGGTCGTCAGGGGCTCGTCGGAGATCCTCTGCACGATCTCGAACTCGTGGCCGCAACTGCCACATCTGTAACCGTAAGTTGGCATCTCTTTTGAGGTTCCTAACTATAAGCGGCGGTCTGGGTTGAGCTCGAAAAACACCATCCCAGATGGCGGTTTCGGATGGAAATACGTGCTCTTCTGAGGAAGAGTCTTCCCTTCTTGGGCCAGCTTCAAAACCATCCGGAGGTCGGGTGCGTCGAGGAAGAAGGCTGCCGAGCCCGCCCCCTCGTCAACCCAGCGGACAGCTTCGGCAGGGTCGCGCGTGTAGCTCAGGAAGTCTTCAGGGCTCCGCTTTCCGAGGATGTTGTCGATCACCTGGCGGTGTAACTCCACCACCGCCATCTCCCCTTCCAGCGGGAGGACCTGGAATCGGTGATCCCGGTACGCGCCCACGGCCACCTGCCCGCGCAGGGCGGTGATCGTCTCTTCCAGGCCGGCTACCTCGTCTCCGCCCGTGACGGCGACGCCGGCCTTTAACAGCCGGTGGGTGGGGAGCACCTCCAGGCCTGGATCGTCGAGGTCCGTGAGCAGCGCGAGGGTGAACCGCGAAGCCGCGTCGGCATCGCCCCCCACCTCCTCGGAATAGGTGAGCGACGTCTCATAGCGGTGGTGGCCGTCGGCGATCAGGACAGGCAGCGGCTCGAGCCCGGCGTGGACGGCGGAATGCAGCGCTGGGTCGGAGATCACCCACAGCCGGTGCTCGGTCCCCTCCGGGCCGGTGAAGACGACAGCCGGGTTGCGGGCGCTGACGACCTCTGTGATCTGCGAGAGCCCGCTCCCACGGCCCTCGTAAAGGAACCAGAGCGGCTCGAGGCTGGCTTTCGTCGCGCGGAGCAGCGCCAGGCGGTCTTCCTTCGGCCCCCGGTGCGTCCGCTCATGGGGCAGCACGACCCGGTCCTCGTAAGGCTGGAGCCGTAAGGCGGCGATCAGGTCACGCCGGCGCCGGCCGTCGAATCGGACCTCGTGCACATACATCGACGGCGGGTCCGGGGCGAGAATCCCTCCCGCCAGCCAGTCCTGAAAGGTGCGGGCGGCGCGATCGTAGTCGCGGCCGGGGCGCGTCAGCCGGACGACGTTGTAGGGCGAAAGCTCCTCGTAGCGGGCGACCTGAGGCTCCGGGATGACGTCGTAGGGAGGGGCGACCAGCCGGCTGAGGTCGCCAACTCGCGCGAGCTGGTAGCGGATTCCCGGCAGCGCGCGAACGTCAGCGATCGGAGGTCTCGCCCAGCTCGACGTATCGCAGGTCCGCCATTCCGTCCACCTCGCGCAACCTGGCCAGCACCTCGGGCGCCACGCGGTCGTCGACCGCGAGGATCATCATCGCGCTTCCACGCGGCGAGTCTCGCCCCACCTGCATGCTCGCGATATTCACGTCGTGTTCACCCAGGATCGTGCCGAAACGCCCGACCACGCCAGGCCGGTCCTCATGCCGGCTGACCAGGAAGCGGCCTTCCGGCACCAGGTCGACGCGAAACGAGTCGATGCGCACCGCGCGCAGCTCGCCGTTCATGACTGTGCCGGCGAGCTCGTGGCCGCCGATGCGGACGGTGACCAGGCTCGCGTAGCTGCCGCGCGCGGGGCTCCGGCGCTCGATCACCTTCACGCCGCGGCTGGAGGCGATGAGTCGCGCGTTGACCGGGTTGATCCGGTCCTCGGTAAACGGCTGCAGGACGCCTTTGATGGCCGACGCAACGAGGAGATTGGCGTCGTGCTCGGCCAGCTCGCCCTCGAAGTCCAGCTCGATCGAGCTGACCCGACCGCCGAACAGCTGGGTGTGCAGAGCCGCCAGCCGTTCGGTCAGCTCGGCGAACGGTCGCAGATAAACGAGCTCCTCAGGAGGCAGCGCGGGGGCGTTGACCGCGAACCGGGGCAGGTCCCCTGCCAGAACGGCAGCCACCTCTTCTGCGACGTCAAACGCGACCGAGACCTGCGCTTCGGCGGTCGACGCCCCCAGGTGTGGCGTGGCGACGAAATTCGGGAGCGCCAGCAGGGGATGGTCACCCGGTGGCTCGTTCACGAACACGTCAAAAGCAGCCGCCGCGAGCCTGCCTGCCTTGAGCGCCTCGAACAGAGCCTCTTCATCGACGATGCCCCCTCGCGCGGCATTGATCAAACGAGCGCCTGGCTTCATGAGCGCGAGCTCTGGCGCGCCGATCAGGTTGCGATTGGCGTCGACCAGCGGGACGTGCACGGTGACGAAGTCGGCTCGCTCGAGGAGGTCGTTCAGGTTCACCAGCTCGACGTTGAACAGCTCTGCCCGCTCGACCGAGACGACCGGGTCGTAGGCCACCACCTCCATCTCCAGGCCGTGCGCTCGTTTGGCCACCTCCGAGCCGACGTTTCCGAGGCCGATCACGCCGAGCGTCTTGCCGCGGATCTCGGTGCCGAGAAACTTCGAACGGGTCCATTCGCCGCGCTTCACCGAGGCGTCCGCCTGCGGAATCCAGCGGGCGAGTGACACGAGCAGCGCGATGGTGTGCTCGGCGGCGGCGACGATGTTGCCGCGCGGGGCGTTGACCACGAGGATGCCCTTGGCCGTCGCCGCGGGGACGTCGATGTTGTCAACCCCGACACCGGCGCGCCCGACGACACGGAGCTTCCGCCCCGCTTCGAGGATCAGCGCGGTGACACGCGTCTCGCTCCGGACGATGAGCGCATCGAACTCAGGGATGCGCTCAATCAGCTCGGCCTCGCCGAGCTTGCTGACGATCGTCACCTCCCCCGCCCGCCGCAGCCGCTCCAGGCCATCCTCGGCCAGCGGGTCGGCGACCAGGATCCGCGGCATGCTAATGGGTCGCTGCGGCGACGCCCTGCAGTGACGAGGTTGCCGCCGCCACGCCGCGCCCGTTGGCGGGAGCGATGTCCAGCTCCTCGAGCGCCTGCTCCATCGCCCACAGCACCTGTACCACGTCGCCCTCGGCGACCGCGCCGAGATGGCCGACTCGGACCATCTTGCCGGCCATCTTGGCCTGGCCGCCGGCGATGACGACCCCGTACTTCGTGTCAAGCAACGTGCGGAAAGCCGCCACATCGAGACCCGGAGGAGGTACCGCCGCCGTGACTGTGTTCGATCGGAAGCCTTCTCGCGCATAAAGCTGAAAGCCGAGCGCCTGCAGTCCGGCCTGGGTCGCGCGCGCCAGCCGGGCGTGCCGGTCGTATACGTTTTCCAGGCCTTCCTCTTGCAGCATGCGCAGCCCTTCCTGCATGGCAAAAGCCACGCTGACCGCCGGTGTGAAAGGGGTCATGCCCTTCTCGGCCCACGTCTTGGCTTCTTTCCAGTCGAAGTAGAAACGCGGTGAACGAGCCTTGGCCTGCTGAGCCCATGCGCGCTCGCTCACACTGACAAGCGCGAATCCCGGCGGCGCCATCCATCCTTTCTGCGAGCCGCTGACCGCGACGTCGATGCCCCACTCGTCGGTTTCGATGGCGATCGAGCTGATCGAGCTCACGCCGTCGACGACCACGATCTTTCCAGCGTCGCGGGCGACGCGCGCGAGCTTCCGCAGCGGGTTGGTGAGCCCGGTCGACGTTTCGTTGTGGGTCAGCAGCACGACTTTCGATTTCGGGTGCTGCTCGAGCACGCGGGCGAGGTCGTCCGGGTCGACCGGTTGGCCCCATTCGAACTCAAGACGCGCGACGTCGGCCCCATACGCGGCCGCCAGGGCGGCGAATCGCTCACCGAAGTTGCCGCAGAGCGCGACCACGACCTCGTCTCCGGGCGAGACCAGGTTGGCGACGGCCGACTCCAGTCCTCCAGTGCCCGACGAGGTGAGCAGGAGGAGATCGTTCGACGTCTTGAAGACCCGCTTAGCGCCCGCCGTGATCTCCGCGAGGATGGATGCAAACTCCGGGCCGCGGTGATCGATCATGGGCCGGTTCATGCTGCGCACGACGCGCTCGGGCAAGGGAGTCGGGCCGGGAATACGCAGCTGAGTCTGGAAGGTCATGGGGCGCGCTCCATCACGGGGTTGCGGCGGCACCGTAGATTCTAAGGGGCGACCGAAAATCGATCGCCCCTTCGCCGGCTAGTGCTGTTCGGTCGTGTACGGAAGCAGTGCGATCGCCCGGGCGCGCTCGAGGGCGGTCGTGAGCGGGCGCTGATGCCGCGCGCACGTGCCGGTGACACGCCGGGGAAGGATCTTGCCGCGGTCGCTCACGAATCGCCGCAGGCGGGAGATCTCCTTGTAGTCGATATAGCGGATCTTCTCGACGCAGAAGCTGCACACCTTTCGGTGCTGGCGCTTCGGCCCCCTGCCTCCGCCGCCGCTGCCGCTCGATTCGCGTTGTGGTCGGTGTACTGCCATCAATAACTCCTAAAAAGGGATCTCGTCCGGGTCGACGTCACGTGGAGCGTCGTCCGGAGCGGGGATGTCGTCGTGTGATGTGCCGCCCGCGCCGCGGGCCGGAGCACCGGCGCCGCTCGGTCCGCCCGCGCCGCGCGGCTCGAGGAACTGAACGTCGTTGGCGATGATCTCGGTCACGCGCCGCTTCTGCCCATCCTGGCCCTCCCACGAGCGAGTCTGGATACGGCCCTCGACGTAGACGAGAGCGCCTTTGCGTGTGTACTGCGCCACCGTCTCGGCCAGGTTCCGCTTGCCGATCGGGTAGGCCACGATGTTGTGGTAGTCGGTGAACTCCTTGCGCTCGCCGTCCGGACCGGACGACCAGCGATTGGTGGCGATGCTGAAGTTGGTCACCGCGGTTCCGCTTGGCGTGTAGCGCATCTCCGGGTCCTTGGTGAGCCTTCCGATGAGCAGCGCTTTGTTCAGGTTCGACATCTTTACGCCTCCTCCCGATCCGCACTGGCCGCCGCGACGGGCTCCGACTCCACTGCAATCGGCTCCAGCACGACCTCCGCCGGCGGCGGGGCGACGGTGGTCGCAGGAGCGGCCTTCTCCGGTTTGCGCACGATGAGATGCCTCAGCACCTCCTCGGTGATCTTGAGGGCCGCCTCGAGCTCGGGGACCCGGCTCGGGTCGAACTGAAAGTCCTGGAGGACGTACGAGCCTTCCTTCTGGTGCTTGACCTCGTAGGCGAGCTTCCGCTTGCCCCAGAGGTTGGTGCGCTCGATCGTCCCGCCCGATCTCTCGATCAGCGTGTTGACCCGCTTGACCGCGTCCTGGACCTTCTCGTCGTCCAGGTCGGCGCGAACGATGTAGAGAACTTCGTAATCCCGCAAAGGGGACCTCCTTCCTATGGGTTCAGGCCCCGGTCGATCGGGGGCATTGTGCCTCCGGCCGAAGCCAGAAAGGGTAGGCCGGTATTCTACCAAGGGTTATGGCAACCAAAACCAAGGCCGCGGTGCGGTCCGGCGCGGCCAAAGGCAGCCGGCGGCCGCCGGTGCGGGTCAAGAAAGGCGGAGACGTTCCGCTGCTTCCAATCGCCGTCGCGGCCATCCTGGTGGTATCCGCGATCGCGCTGATCATCTACTTCGTGGTCAACAACAAGTCCTCCGCTCCGCAAACCGCGGCGGGCATCCCGTGCGACCAACTAGAGCACTCACAGGTCCACTACCACGCCGCCGTCCAGATCGTGTACCAGGGCAACGTGCTCCCCCTTCCGGCGAACCTCGGGATCGTCACCGATCCGGCTTCTGGGAACACGACCTGCCTTTACTGGCTGCACGTCCACGCCGCCAACGCCAACGTCATCCACGTCGAGGCCCCGGCCAGCCAGACGTTCACCCTCGGGCAGTTCTTCTCCATCTGGAGCACGTGGAGCAAGGCCCAGGGAGGCCCCAACGAGCCGCTCGACGCAACCCACGTTTCGAGCCTGACGCTGACGCCCGACGAGAAGCTCGTGGTCTACATCGACCTGCAGGACGGCAAAGGCGCGCAGGTCTACACGGGCGACCCGAAAGCGATCGTCCTCAAGTCGCACGAGGTCATCACCCTGGAGATCACTCCGCCGGCGGTGACTCCGCCTCCCGCCTTCACCTTTACGAGCGGGCTCTAGGGGCTAGAGGCTCAGCGGACCTCGAGCAGGACTCGCGCCGCGCGGTAGTGCTCGAGCGCGTCGTGGCTGTTGGCGTTCCGCTGCGCCTGGTCGGCGAGCCCCAGGTGCGTCTTGATCGCCGACTCCACGGCGCCCTTCGTGCCTCCCTCGCCGAAGCCGAAGCGCTCCCCTTTTTGGATCGATCGCAGCCGCTGCAACCGCTGGCGATCGCCGTGCGAGCTGATGATGTCCTTCTCTCGGGCGAGGACCTCGCGCGCTTCGGCATCGCGCCCGAGCTCGCTCAGGGCTTCGGCCTGGCTGAGGCGGGCATCGGTGCTCAGCGGCCATTCCGTGGAAGCCACCGCCGGCTGGAGCGCCAACAGCGCACGCCGCGCGTCTCCACGTGCCAGCAGGACGCGGCCCTTTTCGAGAGCGAGCTCCCGCTCGACGCCAGGGAGGCGACCCTCGAGAAGATAGTCGACCTCCGTCCCGAGCCGGCCGGCGATCACCCTCAGCACGCGGGTCGAGGGCTGCGCCTGCCCATGCTCGACCTGGTGAAGAAAGGCCCGGCTGAAGTCTGGACCGCTGACCTTGGCGAGGCTCATCCCGCGCTCTTGGCGCACACGATGAATCCTCTCTCCGAGCGTTTCGTCAGCAGGCACTGTCAACTTGAACTTTACAGGTAATCGCGAGGGTCAAGGCTGCGCGTGAGCGTCGTGAAGTTCTTGAACCCGTCCCTGGTCACCATGCCGGTGTCCTCGATGCGAACCCCGCCCAACCCGGGGAGATAGAGGCCCGGCTCGACGGTTACGACGTCGCCTTCCATCAAGGCGTTCTGGTCCGGACCGCGCAGTGCCGGCTCCTCGTGCACGTCCAGACCGACGCCGTGGCCGGTCGAGTGGTTCATCTTCGCGCCGCCCGCCCCGCCTTCGAATCCCTTCGTCGTCGTCCCGTAGCCGCGATCCACAAGGACCTGGCACACGCCCTCGTGCACGTCGCGGCCGGACGCCCCGGCTTTGATCGACTCGATCCCGGCGTCGAGCGCCTGGAGGACCGCGGCATGCATCTGCCGGATGTCGTCTGGAACCTCGCCCACCACGACCGTTCGCGTGAGGTCGCCGTGGTAGTGAGTGGTCCGGCTGGATGGAAAGATGTCGATAATCACCGGAGCGCCGGCCCGGATCGGGCCCTCGCCACGGAAATGGGGCATCGCCGACTCAGGAGAGCCCGCGATGATCATGTCCGGGCACGCGAAACCCCTCTCGCCCAGCAGCAAAGACGCGCGCGCGTACAGGCGCTCGGATGTGAGCGGCTTCTCGTCGAGCCAAAGGACGCCGTCCCGGATGTCCGCCTGGGCGAGCTGGCTCACGACCTCGACCACCGCAGCCTCCGCGGCGCGCTGCGACGCCTCGATGAACCGCGCCTCTTCCGCGGTCTTGTGCCGGCGCTCAGCCTGGAAGAGCGTGCGATCGACTTCGATCTCGAGCCCCGCCTCGCGCAACGCCTCCAGGTAACCCGCCTGCAGCCGGGGCGACACCCGAGCCGACTCGAACGCGCGCTCGCGCAGCATCCTTGCCGCCAGCCGGGCGTAGGAGACAAAAGGGCCGCTCTCTTCATAGCCGGCCTCCGCGAGCAGGAGCGTGCGGCTCGTCTTGCTCTGCACGCGGGCTCGCTCGATCTCCAACGGGCTCGTGACGAGCACGTCGTCGCCCTCGCCGAACCGGATGTACAGACTGGTCTCCACCGAAAACCCGGTCGCGTAGGTGAAGTCGGCGTCGCCGTCACCGCTCGGGATGAGAACTATCGGTTTCATGGAGCCGAAGTGCGCCCTGCGCGCGCCCGGCGTGGAAGTGCTCCCTGTGCGCGCCCGGCCGCCTTCGCGTGGCGTTCGATCGCGGTCGCGAACAGGGATGCGAGCGCTGCCGGCGCCAGCGAGTCGACCTCCTCGATGACCTGCACCGCCAGGCGCTTGGGCAGCTGCTTGTGGAGAAGGTCGAGGTGCTGCTCGTACACGCGGCCGAGCGAGCGGTGACCGGTGCGTCCCTCCAGGTTCAGCTTCTCCTGCATCTCGTAGCCCCCCGTGTAAGCGACCTCGTAACCAAGCCCGCGCAGCTGAACCAGGTCGCGCCGCAGCGTTCGTTCTGAGACTCCGGCGCGCTCGGCCAGCTCGAGAGGGTTGAGCCCAGGCTCAGCGATGACGACCGAGAGGATCCGGAGAAGGCGAGCGAGCCGGCTGGCTCGGTTCACGCCGCGGCGGCGTGGTTAGCCGATTTCTTCCCAGGAGGTCGCGTTGCCCTCGAACGGGTCGGCCTCGGCCTCCTCTTGGTTCCCCACCTTCTGGTGGAACCTGCTGGCGATCATCTGGTAAGCCATGGCCTTGGGAATCCCCAGCTTGGTGAGCGACTTCACCTCGTCCGCCATGACCTTGTCCCGGGCAGCCTCGACGGCCGCCAGAACCTCTTCGATCGACGCGGTCCTCTTGACCATAGGTTAGTGATGATACCCAAGCCAACCGGCTCTTAACCGCGCCTTAGACTTGTCTTCACTGCTTGCGGCGACCGCGGAAGGCGCGCAAGCGACCAGGTTGGGCCTTGCTGATCGCAAGGGGGTTGGATGGCCGCAGAGTACGCTTCGGACAAGATCAGGAACGTGGTCCTGCTGGGCCATTCCCACGATGGGAAGACGATGCTTGCCGAGGCGATGCTGTTCGCCTCGGGCACGATCCAGCGCATGGGCGCCCCCGACCAGGGCACCGCGACGATGGACTTCGAGCCCGAAGAGCACAAGCGCAAGATCTCGATCAACCTCGGCGTCGGCTTCGCGGAACACAACGGTTTCAAGATCAACATCCTCGATGCGCCGGGTTTCTTCGACTTCGTGGGCCAGGCGCTGAGCGGGCTGAGGGTGGCCGAAGGCGCGATCGTGGTCGTGGGCCCCGGCTCACAGCTGCCCGTGGGCGCCGAGGTCGCCTGGGAGATTTGCAACCGGACGAACAAGCCACGCATCGTCGTGATCAACAAGCTGGACAAGGAGAATTCCGACTTCTACGGTGCGGTCGCCGCCTTGCGCGAGCACCTCTCGCCACGGCCCTTTCCCCTCCACCTCCCGATCGGATCGGAGCAGGACTTCCGCGGGATCGTCGACCTGCTCCACCTGAAAGCGTTCGTGACCACGCCGGAAGGCAAAGGCAACGAGGTTCCTATTCCGGACGACATGCAGAAGCTGGTCGACCAGTACCGCGGCCAGCTGATCGAGGCGGCCGCGGAGAGCGACGACTCACTGCTCGAGAAATACCTGGACGCCGGCACCTTGAGCGAGGAGGAGATTCAGCGCGGGCTGCGCGAGGGGATCCTCGCCGGGAAGGTCGCCCCGGTGGTGTGCTGCTCGGCGACCAAGCTGCTGGGCGTGAGGACGCTGATGTCCACCATCGCGGAGCTGATGCCTCCACCGGACGTCGAGCCCGACAAGCCCACCAAAGCGTTCGTGTTCAGCACCGGCGGCGACCAGTTCGGCCGGGTGAGCTACTTCAAGGTCGTGGCCGGCACGGTCAAGGCCGACGCCCACCTGCCGAACCTGACACGCGGTGGCGAGGAGCGGCTCGCGCAGATCTTCTTCCCGCGCGGCAAGGAGCACATCGCCACCACCGAGGTGAGAGCAGGTGATATCGGGGCCGCGACCAAGCTGGCGCACACGCTGACCGGCGACACCCTCGGCATCAAGGACGGCGGCCCCCTTCCACCACTCGAGCTACCGGGACCGGCCTACACGCTCGCGATCACGCCCAAGTCTCGAGGCGACGAAGAGAAGATCTCCAGCGGCCTTGCGCGGCTGAGCGAAGAGGACCCGACCCTACACGTGGAACGCCTCGAAGAGACAAAGCAGCTTGTGATCGCCGGGCTTGGCGACGTCCATCTGGATGTCACGCTCGACAAGCTCAAGCGCAAGTACGGGGTCGAGGCGACCACTGAGGTGCCGCGCGTCGCATACCGCGAGACCGTTTCGGGGCATAGCCGGGTTGAGGGCCGGCACGTCAAGCAGTCCGGCGGTCACGGCCAGTACGGGATCTGCGTGATCGAGGTCGCCCCGACAAAGCGAGGTGAAGGCTTTGTCTGGGAGGACAAGATCTTCGGCGGAGCAATCCCTCAGAACTTCCGGGTTTCGGTACAGAAAGGGATCGTCGACAACATGGCCAGGGGAGTGGTCGCCGGCTACCCGATGGTCGATGTCAAGGTGACGCTGGTGGACGGGAAGTTCCACCAGGTCGACTCCAACGACATGGCATTCCAGATCGCGGGCTCGATGGCGATCCGCAGGGGCGCCCTGGATGCAGGGCCCGTGCTCCTCGAGCCGGTCGTGGAGGCAGACATCCGCGTGCCGGAGAAAAACCTCGGCGCGATCATGTCCGACATCAACGGCCGCCGCGGCAAGATCCTTGGGACCGAACCGGACGACGGCTACGAGAAGGTGCGCGCCACGGTTCCGGAGCACGAGATGCTGCGCTTCGCGCTCGACCTTCGCTCCATCACGCAGGGGCGCGGCAGCTTCCAGCAGAAGTTCTCGCATTACGACGAGATGCCCGCGCACCTGGCCAAGGCGATCATCGAAGAGTTCCAGAAGCAGCACGAAGCCGCAGGCTGACGGCGGGCGGGCGGCGAGACCTAGCTAGTATCCGGTCTGTGATCCTCGCTTGAGCGCACCGAGTGCTCACGACGTCTGTGTGATCGGCGGCGGCGTGACCGGGGCTGGAGTCGCGCGCGACCTTTCCTTGCGCGGGCTGTCCGTGCTGCTGCTGGAGAAGGGCGACTGGGGCGCCGGGACCACCGGCGCATCGAGCTGGATGATCCACGGAGGCCCGCGCTATCTCGAGTTCGACTGGGACACCACGCGCCTCTCCACGCAGGACGCCGGATACATCGTGTCGATCGCGCGCAACATCGTCTATCGGGTCGTCTTCATCATCCCGGTGCTTCCGCACGACAAGAACAACATCGAGCGGATGGAGACGGCAATGGAGGTCTACGACCGCTTCCAGCCGCTCAAGAAGGCCCACCCGCACCGGCGCCTGACCGCCGAAGAGGCGCTGCAGGCCGAGCCCGGGCTCACGCATGAGCTGATCGGCGCGGTGACCATGGAGGAGTGGGGCGTCGATCCGCACCGCCTGGTTTACGCGAACGTCGAGGATGCGGTGGCGCACGGAACCCGCGCCCTCAACCACACGAGGGTGGTCGACCTGGTCCGCGACGGAGGCAAGGTGATCGGCGTCCGGTACCGCGGTTCCGACGGCGCGATGTCCGAAGCGCGCGCCCGCGTCGTCGTGAACGCCACAGGGCCATGGTCACCACAGATAAGCGCGCTGGCCGGAATGAACGTTGAGCTCCGACCCGCTAAAGGAATCCACATCGTCTATCCCCACCGCATCTCGAACTTCTCGATCAGCGCCGAGTCCGTCGACGGCCGCGACCTGTTGATGGTTTCGCACGCCGGCTTCACGTTGCTCGGAACCACTGATGACGACTTCTACGGGGATCTCGATTCCGTGGACGTGACCGAGGACGAGGTCGATTACCTCCTCCAGGCTTTTGAGCGCGTCTTCCCTTCAATCCGGGATTACAGGCCGGTGCGCACCACGACCGGCGTCCGCCCAACGCTCTTCAAGTGGCGTCGCTACGAGGACGAGCTCTCACGCCGATTTGAGGTCATCGACCACGCCGCCGGCGGCGTCGAGGGATTTGTGACGATTACCGGCGGCAAGCTGTCGATGTACCGGCTCATGGCCGAGCAGACGTCCGACGCGGTGTGCCGGAAGCTTGGTCACCAGGCCCCGTGCACAACGGCCACGACTCCCCTGCCCGGCAACGAATCGGACATGGAGCCTGCCGGTGAGCTGGCGCGCCGCTGCGGCATACCGGCGCTGGCCGCGGTCAAGCTGCAGAGCCGGCACGGCTCGCACGCTGAGAAGATCCTGGATGGCGGCCGCGCCGGGCGACTCGTATGTCGATGCGAGCCGGTGACCGAGGCAGAGCTCGCATATTCGGCGCGCCACGAACAGGTGCGCACGCTGGCCGATGCGTTTCGGCGCGTCGGCCTGGCCGGCGGTCCGTGCGCGGGCGCCGCTTGCGTTTTGCGCGCGGCGGAGGTCATCGGCGCAGAGCTCGGCTGGAGCGCGTCGCAGCGATTCGATGCCGCACGCGAATTCGTGCGCGGGGCATGGTTGGGACGAGCCCCAGTCCTCGGTCACGCCGGATGGGCGCAGGAAGAGCTGGCGCAGGGCGCGATGCGAGGACTCCTGAGCTAGCCGATGGGACGCACCGATTCGCTCGTCAAGCTCGGCTGGGCTTACGGCGTGCACCTTGCGCGAAGGCGGCTGACCCGCCCGCGCTCGCAGCTCGAAGACCTGTTCGACACCTACGCACCCGATGGCATTCGCGCGCTGCAGCCGGCAGAGCGCGAGCGCCACCCGCATCTGGTCGGCTGTATCAATTGCGGTCTGTGCGCGCTCGCCGCCTCACGGATGGGAAAGACACGACTTCCCGACCTCGCCTCTTCCTACATGCGCCTCTACGCGCGTTTGGGTGAGGCGTCCTCCGATGTCGCGGGAGATGAGGCGGACCTGGAAGCGGCGGCGGCCGCTTGCCCGGTGGGCGTGCCGCTTCCAGAGGTGGCTGCAATCGTGCGTCGCATGACAGCAGGCTGAGTCCGCGGAGCGACTCGCCAGGCGGACACGCCAATCCGGATCAAAACTTGATCCGGTTGAGATGTGGCCTGCGGGCGCCGGGTGCGGGGATCGCAATGATCCAGACGCCTTCCCAACGATGCGGATGACCGCATCCCGCCACCCTGTGCCACCGCTTCGAAGGCCGGGGCCGGCGGCAGGCAGCTGAAGACCAGGGGTTGCGAGTTATCCACATTCTGTATACAGTCTGGGGATATCACACAACATCTAGCGCCAATGGTCAATAGGCTTGTTCGCCGACTCCGCCGCTGGACGGCTGTCGACTCGGTCATTTCTCGTGTGGCCGGGCAGTTCACGACGTGGCCGGCGGACGACTTCGGGAAGTTCGTCAGTGCCTCGCTCGGCACCGGGATGGCCGGCGCGGTCGCCGCCATGCCGCCGCTGCTGGAACCTGTGCGCCCGCCTCCGCCCACCTCGATCGCGCCGGCGACTTTCGAGATGCGCTTCATGAAGCTGCACGCGGAGGGGCGATTTGACGAGATGTGGGACATGCTTGCTGAAGACGCGCAACGGGCATGGGGCGGGCGCGAGGTGTTCATGCGTGACATGCCGCGTCTCGACGATGACGTCGAGCTGCTCGACATGCAGGTCGTGACGGTGAAGGTGATCGAGGGCTGGACCGATCAAGCACATCAACGCACGTACAGCAACGTCGCGCAGATGGTGATGCGTTATCGAGTGCGGCAGCAATGGCGAGAGTGGACATTCGATCGACAAGTCCACCTCGTGCCGGCCGCGGGAGGATGGCGAACATTGTGTTACCCGTCAAGAGCTAGAACTGCGGCGGGGCGCTGATATAGTGGGTTGCGAGCCATGCTTCAAGAGACGATTGAAGAGCAGCAACGTGACCTGCGCTGGCATCGGAGGCGACAGCGCAAGATGACGCCGCGTCATTTGCTCCAGGAGTCGGATGAGCTGCTGTTCTGGGTAGAGGAATGCCTCGTTCAGGAAATTCGCATCGTTCCGGGATGGCTGGTCGCGCGGCTGATGGTCGTGCTGCGGCACGCGCATCCTGAGCTGCCAGGACGCCTCGGTCGCGAACGCCGGCCTGAGCAGGTGATGGAGATCATCTACGACGCGCAGGCCGCGCTGATGGCGCAGTCATGCAACAACCGCGGTCCAGCCGAGGTGATCCCACTGTTTGCTCGCGCCCGCGAGCGAATGCTCAGAGAAGCCGCCACCGTCTAGCGGTATTCAACCGTGCGGGTCGATCTTCATCTGCACTCGCACTACTCGCATGACGGCCGGAGCTCGCTCCAGGAGCTCATTGCGCGCAGCGCCGAATGCGGCCTCGACCGCATCGCTTTGACGGATCACAACACAGCCGAAGGTGCGCTTGCCCTGGCCAAGATTGCGCCGGACCTGGCGATCGTCGGCGAAGAAGCCAAGACGCTTGAGGGAGAGATGATCGGCCTGTTCATCACTGGTCGGCTTCCGCCTTACATGCCCTCCGAAGATGTGATGGACATGATTCACGAAATGGGTGGGCTCACGTACGTGCCCCATCCGCTCGACCGGCATCGCGCACACTTCAGCGTCGAACGCATGCTGGAGCTCGCGGATCGGATCGACATCATCGAGACCTACAACGCCTGGTGCGAGCCCGCCGAAAACCAGGCGGCCGCCCAGCTGGCGAAGGAGCTCGGGAAAGTCTTTGCCACTGGCTCCGACTCACACGCCGCGAGCGAGCTCGGACGCAGCTGGATGGAGATCGAGGACTACACGACCCCACAGGATTTCCTGGAGAAGCTTCGGTATGCGCGCCACGTGGTGACTTCGAGCAGCGGCACGGGTCGCCGTGCCTGACCAGCCAACAGAGCTCCTGGTCGCCGGCTCGGTGGCGCTGGACACACGCGACGGGCCTTTTGGCAAGGTCGAGGAAACGCTTGGAGGATCGGCCGTTTACTTTGCGCTCGCCGCAAGCTTGATCGTCCCAGTGAAGGTGGTGGCGCCGGTGGGACTCGATGGCGCGAAGCGCGTCGCGCAGGCGTTCAGCGGCCGCACGATCGACATCGAGATGCTTCAGATCCTCGACGCTCCGACCTACCGCTGGCGCGCGCACCAGGAGCACGGCCGCAACATCGACCTCGGCAGCAGCGACGACATCTATGACAGCTGGGCGCCGGCGGTGCCGGCAGAGTTCGCGGGCTGGGCGTTTGTCGGTTCGATGAGGCCGGATCGTCAGGCGCGGTTGATGGCCATGCTCGGCGGTGCTCGGCTCCTCGCCGCGGACGCGATGCTGTCGTATGTGCAAGCGCGACCTCCCGAAGTCAGGGACGTGTTGCGCAGGGCGGGGTGGTTTTTCTGCAACCAGGAGGAGTTCGTTTCGCTTGGGGGCAAGGACCCCGAGGAGTTTCGACGCCAATGGTGGCTGCAGGGCCTCGTTATCAAGGCCGGTACTGAGGGCCTCGCCGCGTACACGGAATATGGCGTGGTGAGGGTCCCCGCCGTCACCGATCAGCCTGTCGTCGACACGACGGGGGCGGGTGACGCTTTCGCGGGAGGGATGCTCGCCCGCTGGTTGACCACCGGTGGCCAACCCGGCGGACTGCGGGACGCTCTCGTGTGGGGCGTGGCATGCGCATCTATCACCATCCGGTCGATTGGAGTGAAGGGCATCGCGAAGGCAACACCGAAAGAACTTGCGGATCGCGTCGTTGAGATAGAGAAATCACTGCGCCCCGCACCGTGATCATCGGCTGCGACCTGGTGAGACATGGGCACGATCGTCAACTCCGCACGGGGGTGCGACGCGCATGAGCCCATCAATGTTGGGAGGCTCCCATCGCTGGTTGTGGGTTTCGACGAGGCCGTGAAGAGGCCTTTTTGAAGGTCCTGTCGTCGCGTTTTTCAAAGCCCTTTTCGACCCCGGCATTTGAATTCAGTTTGAATTGGGGTTGTATTGGGGAAAGACCCACCCCTAGAATGGGCACGTCCGGGCCCCGAAACGGAATCTCGTATAAGGACGGTGTACTACTTGGAAGGCTACTGTTTGAAGGACAAGAAGAAGGTTGAAATGGTCGACCCTCAGCCCATAACCATGAAGAACGGCAAGCCGGCGACAGTTGGAACATGTCCCAACTGCGGCACGAAAATCTACAAGATCGGCAAGGCCGTATAACCCGAATCCATTAAAGGCCGCTCACCCGAGTGGTCCTTTTCTTTTCGGATCAGACCGTAATTTTTGGATGGTGAAAGATGGAAGGCTACTGTTTGAAGGACAAGAAGAAGGTCGAGATGGTCGACCCAAAGCCGATCACGATGAAGAATGGCAAACCTGCAACGGTTGGGACCTGCCCGGTCTGCGGAACAAAGATCTACAGAATCGGCAAATCCTCGTAATCGCGCTTTCGTAGAGGGCCGCTCCAACGGAGCGGTCCTTTTTTATGTCAGGTCGTGATCGGCGGCTCCAACGCCGCGAGCAGAACGTCGGTTGCCGACACGGCCTCATCGACGCCAAGCATTTTGAAGATCTCGACGTTGGAAGGGTTGTTGACCCGGGCGATCGTCTTCTTGACGTTGAAATGTTTCTTTGCCATCTGCAGGGCGATGAGGTTGTCCTCGTCGTCGGCGGTGACCGCAAGGATTGCGTCCGCGCGTTCGATCCCCGTTTGCGAAAGAAACTTCACCTCGCATCCATCGCCGCGCATCACGATGCTGCCGAGCTGGGTCTCGAGCCAGTCAGCGCGCGCTGAGTTCTTCTCGATGAGCGTGACCTCGTGCCCGCGCTCGAGCAGGTCGCGCGACATGTAGTAGCCGACCGTGCCGCCGCCGACGACGATCACGTACATCTAGTGAGTCTCCAGCAGGGTCTTCTCGATGTGCTTGGCGCCCTCGATCGTGGGGCAGATCGTGTGCAGCCCGAGCAACTCGTAGGCTTCGGCCCGCTCGGGGTCGTAGATCCGGGCCACGACGCGTGGGACCTTGAAGACGTGCTTTGCGACCTGCGCGGCCATGATGTTGCGGTTGTCGCCCTCCGTCACCGCGACAAAGCCGTCGGCGTCTTCGATCCCGGCCCTGCGCAGGACGTCGGCGTCCGTACCGTTGCCGACCACCTGGTCGCCTTTGAAATCCGCGGTCAGCACGCCACGCGAGGCGGCTCGTGAGAACTGGTTGGGGTCCTTGTCGATGATGATCACCTGGTGGCCGGTCCGGTCCATGTCGGCGGCGATCTGCGAACCGACCCGCCCGCACCCGACGATCAACAGCTTCAAGGCTGGTTGATTATAGGGAGGCCTCGAATGGGGCCTTCCGCCGGGCTTGTTAGGATTTGGGCTCTTGCGCTTCCCGTTTACGTTCATGGGTCTGATGGCGCTCGGTCTTGGCCTCTGGGTGCTGGTCTACCTGGGCGGGCACCGGGGCCTCGATCCTGCCTCCCAGGGGGTCGGCCTGGTCACCGTCGCCATCTGCCTGGGCTTTGGCGTGTACGTCCTGGTCCGGCGCATCCGCCGGGGACCCCAGCACTGATGGCAGACCACGCGCACCCGACGGCTTCCAAGAAGGTTCTGGTCGCCGTGGGCGGCCAGGGGATCGACGCCGAGACGGTACGGCTGGCCAGCCGGATGACGGATCCGCACGGCGGGAAGCTGTACGCGGTCCACATCATCGAGGTGAACCGGTCTCTCCCCCTCGGGGCGGTGCTGGACGACGTCGTCGAGCGAGGGGAGAAGATCCTTGACGAGGTCGAGCAGCTGGTCGCGCAAAGCCAGCTGCCAGTCGAGACGGAGCTGGTCCAGGCACGCGACACCGGCCCGGCGATCGTCGATGAGGCCGCCGAGTGGGGCGCCGACCTGATCGTGATGGGCCTGCCCTACAAGAGGCGGTTTGGCGAATTCAACATGGGAAAGACGGTGCCCTATGTGCTGAAGAACGCCACCTGCCGCGTAATGCTGTTCCGGGAGCACCGCGAACACGACGTCTGAGGTGGCCTCGCGCCGTCCTCACTACCTCCGCCGCCTGTGGGCAGAGCTCGGCCGGATGGGCGGGGAGCACGACGCTTTTATCAAGGTCATCATCGTCGAGCGGATCGTCAAGGCCGTCGTGCTGATCGCCCTCGCCACCGGCCTCCTGGTGGCGGGTGAAAACGGCCTTCTGACCACCTGGGCGCGGTACGCGCAGGACCAGCTCAACCTAGATGCCGACGACGGCGTGATCGTGCAGCTTCTACTTCGCCTCCTTCTCCTGATCGGCTCGTTCAGCCACGTCAGCGTGGTGGCGTTCGCGGCGATCGCGTACGCGCTGCTGGAAGGCACGGAAGGTGTCGGACTCGCGATGCGGCGCCGCTGGGCGGAATACCTGACGGTGATCGCGACCGGAATCCTGATCCCCTACGAGGCGTACGAGGTCATCCACCACGCGACGCTTTTCAAGGTCGGCGCCCTGTTGTTGAACCTAGCCGTCGTGGGCTACCTGGCCTACCGCAAGCGCCTGTTTGTCGGAGTCTGAGGCTGGGGTCAGCCACCGGCATCTGAATCCGGCTCGGTGGGTCACGTACCTCACCAGCGCCGCCAGCGTCTTCAGGCCGTAAACGGTCGAGGTCACGAAGCTCACCGAGCTTGCGTCCTCGTGGTACTTGCCGATCGCGGGCACCTCGCCGATCTTGAATCCGAAGGCCGCAGCTTGAATCAGCACCTGGGTGTCGAACACGAAGTCGTTGCTGTTCTCGAGAAATGGAATCGCCTCGAGAAAGCGCCGCGAGTAGGCGCGATATCCGGTGTGGTACTCGGAAAGGTGCAGTCCGAGCACGCGGTTCTCGGCCGATGTCAGGAAGCGGTTGCCGATGCGCTTCCACCAGGGCATCCCCGCCTTGGCCGGGTCGATGCCGAGCCACCGCGATCCGAGCACGATGTCGGCCTCGCCGCTCTCGACGACGCGACAGAGGATGGGGATGATGGCCGGGTCGTACTGGCCGTCGGGATGCAGCATCACAACGACGTCCGCGCCCATCAGGAGGGCCTGGCTGTAGCACGTCTTCTGGTTGCCTCCATACCCGAGGTTGCGCCGGTGTCGAATCACGTCGAGGCTGAGCGCGGTGGCGACGCTGACGGTGGCGTCGGCGCTCGCGTCATCGACGAGCAGGATCCTGTCGGCGTGGCCCGGTGGGATGTCACCGACGACCTCTTTGAGGGTCTTCGCGGCCTTGTACGCCGGCAGGACGATGACGCGCCTGGGGCGCGGGCCGCTCCACGTCAGCTCACCCAGCGGGACCGGGTCGGGGCGCACCGACATCCGCTCGAAGGTCAGGTAGCCGGCCACCAGCAGGGCTCCCACCGCAGCTGACCAGAGATTGATCGCGAGCGTCATGTTGATCGCCACGTACGCGATCGCCAGCACGACGCCTGCCGCACGAGGCGAGCGCAGCTGGCCGGCCACCGCGAGATCGGCGAGGGCAAATCCAGGGATGACCATGAGCGCGAGGTCGTGCACGTTCTGGTGCGGGCTGAGAACGAGTGATGCGGCCACAGCCATCGCAAAGTCCAGCCTCGATTTGTCCGGGCGCCAGCTGAGGGAAAGGGCTGCCAGCACGAGCAGCAGGATGAGGACGATGAGCGCGACGTACTTGCCGCCGCCGGGAACGGCTTCGAGGATGTTGCGAAGCGAGTAGGCGGCGGTGTCGGTGTACACGAGCTGTCCGCTGGTGGGCAGCTTGCCGCCGATCGCCCATGCCCCGACCAGGCCGAGGTATGTGACGACCGCGCTCAGGCCGAAACCCACCACCGAGAGCAACCCAAGAGCAGCCACCACCCCGACGAAACCGGCCAGCGCGCGCCACGCCCGCCTTGCCACGAAGAGCACCGGTACGAGCAACAGCAGCTGAGGCTTGGCGAGCGCCAGCGCGCTGAAGATGCCGGCCCAGCCATGGCGCCCCTTGGCCCACGCCGTATAGGCGGCCGCCAGCGGCACCAGCACCACGAGGTCTGACTGGCCCTGCAGAACAGTCACGAAAAGCGGAAAGAAACCGGCAATCATCGCGGCGGCGACGAACGCTCCTCGGCCGTGAATGCTCAAGCTGTTCCGCACGAGCAGGACGATCAGCGCAACCGCCAGGAGGACGTTGAATGCCGCCATCGCGTAATAGGCCCCGCGATAGCTCAGGGCAGCAAGGGGTGCGATGAGCAGCGTGTAGTAGGGCGGATGGAAGTACGGGAGCACGATGAACCGATCAGGGGATTGGGGGATGATCTGCAGCTCGAACTGTTTCTGGAGCGCGAGGTCGTAAACGGCCGAGCCGCCCTTGAGGACGTAGAGCCGAGCCGCTGCGTAAAACGAAACGAAGTCAGGTCCTCGAAGGTTGCCCCGCACCAGGCTGGCCCAGAAGTAGGCCCAGACCAACAGCGAGCCGACTCCTGCTCCCGTTGCAGCCGCGTAGGCGAGCCGCAGCCGCCTCTCGGTGAGGCGCGGGGTCATCGTCCTGTTTCGAGCCGGAGTGCGAAGCGTTCCGGGAGCTTTGCCTTCCGGATCGCTCGCTGCGCGCCTTTGATGTCGTAGCGGACGCGCCGGAACTCGAACGTCTCGAGCTCGGTGTCCCAGACCCCATAGCTCGCGGTCGGACTGCCGTCTCGTGGTTGGCCGACGCTTCCGGGGTTCACCAGCGCAGGTCCCTTGAGATGAAAGGTATCGACTCGGTATTCATGCGTGACAGCTCCATCTGACATTCCGAAGATTCCCGGGACATGCGTGTGTCCATGGAAACAGATGCCGCCGCCGATCAGCTCGAGGTTGGCGTGGGCGACCGCCGTATCGAGCACGTATTCGTAGATGTGATCGCGTGGGCTTGCGTGCACCATGAGGACATCGTGTTCGACGTGGCTGTCCGGCAATCCGCCAAGCCATCCAAGACGCTGCTCGCCGATGACGTCGACCGTCCATCGGACAACCGAGGCAGCGTCCTCGTTGAACCATTCGAGGATCTCTGGGTCGGTGCATGCGCGGTCGTGGTTGCCGACAAGGGTCAGCCAGCCGCGATGCACGACCTCGTCGACGCATCGTTTCGGGTCGCCGCCATAGCCCACGACGTCGCCGAGGCACAGTGTCTCGTCCACCTGTGGACAGTCGCGAAGCACCGCCTCCAGCGCCTGCCAGTTGGCGTGGATATCCGAGAAGATCGCAATCTTCAAGCGGGCTTCTCGTAGAGGCGCGGATAGATGTGGTCGAAGAGGATGCGCAGCGTGGCTGCGATCGGGACTGCGACAAACATGCCAAGGATCCCAGCCCAGCTGAACCCCGCGATGAACGCGACGATGACGAGGATCGGCGAGAGGCGAACCGCGTCACCCATGACCTTGGGGTAGACGAAGTTGAGGATCACGTTCGAGATGAGGAAATAGACAATCGCGATCAGGAGGGCCTTGACGGGGCTCACGGCCAGGCCGACGAGGATCGCGGGGATAGCGCCGATGAATGGGCCGAGGTAAGGGATCAGCGCGGTGACGCCCGCGATCATCCCTAGTGCAATGGCGTCGGGCACTCCAAGTGCAAAGCAGGCTATGCCGGAGAGGATTCCAATGAGGCCCGCGATGATCAGCTGTCCCCGCACGTACGCGTAAAGCATCTTGCGAACCTTGCGCCAGATCTGGTCGAAATCGGTCCGGTAATCGTTCGGAACGAGCCTGCGCAGCACGCGCCTGAAGGCGGCCGCGTCGAGGGCTAGCAGGAACGCGACGATAAACATGAGCACGATTTGAAGAAGCGTCGTTAGGGCAGTCAGGCCGATCGTGACCGCATTCCCGGCCTGGCCCAGCAGGAACTCCCTGAGGTGAGAGTTGATCGTATCGATCGTGCTTTTGATGTCGATGGTCATGCCCAGGAACTGGATCGGCGATCCCTGCAGGCTGTTGATTCGGTCCTGAGCCTCGGTCGCAAGGGTCGGCGCCTGGCGCTGGAGCTGCCCGACCTCACTGGCCACCAGGGGCACGATGAGCAGAACCAGGCCGGCCATGACGACGATGATCACGATGAAGACCATCACGATCGCCAGTACGCGCGGGATGCCCAGGGCCACGAGGCGGGTGACCGCCGGTTGGATGAGGAATGCGATGGCCGCCCCGAGGACGAAAGCGCCGAGGAAGTCCCGCAGGAGGTAGAGCACCATGAAAGCAACGACCAGGGCCCCGAAGCCGAAGGCAATCTGGAGATAGCGCCGACGCCGCTTCGGATCGAGCGCTAAAGCCGAAACGGTCACCGTCGCCACGGGGGCCGGCTCCTCAGGTTCGCTCTGGGCGGCCCCATGCGGGGATGAACGCACGTTACGCAATCACCGCAGTATGACGAGGTAACCCACGCCTGAACCCCGCTTAAGTCTTGGCCTGGGTCTGAGCTCCAGCCGTGCGAAGGGTGGCCTCCTCATAGGCCGCCCCATGAAGGGGATTGGTAGTGCTGCGTCCCGCAGCGATCGCATACATGGCAAGAAGCACCAACCCAACACCAAGCACCCCGTAAGCGGCGAACGGCCCGTACTGCTGAGTAATCAGCCCACCGGCCGCCGTACCGATGATGCTGGCTGTCTGAACTAGGCCGAATCGAGTTGCCATAACACTACCTCGGTTCGACGGATCAGCACCTTCAATAATCGCTGTCTGGTTCGCGACAGCATAAATAGGATTGCCCATAGATGCAGCAAACAAGGCGGCCACGATCCATATCAACGGATGGCCGAATGCCAACGCCGAGGTCATCGCGATTCCGACAGAGAAGACGCCGGTTAGAAACAGTCCAGCGCCAACACTTCGCATAGTGCCGATCGTGCTGAACCTAGAGACTGCAATTGAGCCGATGAATATCCCAAGCGATAGCACGAGTTCGAGAATCGAGTACGTTTGCCCGCCCTGTTTTGGAGCTACCTGGTAGGCCAAAGCGAGCAACGCCGGGAAACTTATCGGAAGCAAAAGCGATGCCAATGTTCCAATCACTAGGTGCGGTCTGAGGGACACGATTGACCAACTGCGAGCAAGGGCTCCGGAAATGGAGGTCTTAAGCTCACCTCCACCCAGACTAGGAAGACCAAGGATGATTGCAGCCGCCAAGGCGAAAGTCGCAGCATCGACGATGAAGAGCGGAGAGGTCATTTGAAATGCCGCAAGGAGTGCACCCGCTAGGGCGAACCCAACTGCCCCAGCCAGCATCGTGGTGGCGGCAACAATCGCATTCGCCTTTCCCACTTGGCTCGCAGGCACCAAGCTTGGTATTGCTGCCTGTCGAGCTGGCTGGACCACACCATTAATGGAGGCGAGGCAGAACAGGATTGGAATGATCAACCACCAGCGATGGCCCATCATCGCGAAAGGTGTGGCGACCAAAATGCCGGCTCGGAGCAACTCAAGTGCCACCACGAGTCCCCGTCGAGGTAGCTTGTCGACCACCCCGCCGAGTACAGCGCTCATGAGGATCGTTCCGAGAGCCTGGCTAATGAAACCGAGCGCGACGAACCGCAGATCCCGTGTTGCCGCATAAATTGACACGAGGGTCGCGACCTGTGTAAGGGGATCACCCAGCGACGAGATTCCTATTGCCGTAATTAGGTTACTGAAGCCAGGATTCGATCGAATCACCCGCAACGCCGTGATCCGGCGCGGTACCTCTGGGCGATTAAGCACCTCGAGGGGCTTGAGTCCATGGAGCTCACGCAGCGAATCGACGACATTGGGGTCATACCAGTGGTTCGCACGCCTGCTGATGTCCTCCACTCCCTCGATCGGAGTCATCAACGAAGGTCGATACAGACGAGCTCCAGTAATCGTGTCAAACGAGTCGGCGACGGCCAAAATGCGCGCGCCGAAAGGAATCACGTCTCCCTTCAGACCTGCCGGGTATCCCGTACCGTCCCAGCGCTCGTGGTGGTGCCGGACGAGAGGAGCTACCTGCTCAAGGGCCGAGTGCTGGGCAATCATGTCGGCGCCTATGTCGGGGTGGCGTCGCATGATCTCCCATTCTTCCTCGCTCAGCGGGCCGGGTTTATTGAGGATGTCGTCTCTGATTCCTATCTTCCCAAGATCATGGAGTGAACCAGCCGTTCGAATTAGTTCGCACTCCCGATCCCCGAGTTCGAGGTGTTCTCCCAATCTGGCAGCGAGCTCGGAAACCCTAATTGAGTGCGACTCGGTGTATCGATCACGCGCGTCAAGCGCTTGGGCGGCCAAGTCGAGGGTTTGGTCTTTAAGCTCGGTCTGCCGCTGAACGTCGGCTATCGTTCCTCGGACAGCGAGCACGAAACCGAACAAACCCGGCGCGAGCACATATCCCACCGGCCAGGGTCTAGCGGACAACAACAGGTATAGGATGCCGCCAGCGAAACTGAGGGCAATCGTTGCCACCGTTGTGGGCAGTCCAATATTGTCCAGGAGAGTCGTCCAAAAGGAGCTTCGCCTCACCAGTGAGATTGCTATCGCGGTGATGAGATAGTTCAGCGCAACAGATGCCATCACGTACAGGGCCGTCTTAACAGGGACTGACCACCATCCACTCTCCCCAAGTGATGCCACGGCGATCGAGGGCAATACGTGCGCAGTAGCCCACTGTGCTCTGTTGAAGATGAATGCCCACCAGGGAATGGCGCGACCTGGAACCCTACCGTCGAACGTCGCTAGCCAGGCCACTACGCCCACACCCGCACCCGGCGAGTAGAGGCCGGTTGCTACAAGGAGGGGGTCCACAACAGACTGTATGCCGATTTTCCACGCAATCGGCCTTAGGGCGGCCACTTGCGCACCGATTCCCAGATAGAGCAGAGTTGGAAGCGCACCGACTGGAATCGGGTGGTATGCGAACCAGCCCAGAGGAACCATGCCCGCACCGAGGGCAATAACTACTAGCGCATAAATCCGCGCTGGCCAGGCAAGCGTTTTGAACGGTGGCAAGACGCTGGAATTCTAGACTTCAGTAATTGCCCCTGAGCCGTTTTACTGAAACCGCAAAGGCTGGGTCCGCTCCAGACGGACCCCCCTTCTAGGACCTACAGAACCCAGCTGCCAACGACGCGAGATCGACTTCCACCCCGAAGCAATCGCTTGAACATACGGACCATGTCGACGACCTCCTAATCCTCTTAGATTTTCTCGTTAGCTGCGCCGTATTGCCAAGTCACTTTATTGGTCCAAGTGTCCTTGCATGGGCAGTCGATAGATATAGTCAAATGCCATTTGAGGGCTCATGGAAAACCATGGTCGTGGCACCGATTCGAACAGGAGCCAACCGGCTGCTACATATCAGCCAGCGTCAGGAGACCAACCTTTAGCGCCGTACTGACCGCCTCTCCTCGATTGGTCGCACTCAGCTTCCGAAAGATGTTGTGAAGGTGCGTCTCGATCGAAGGAGCGGCCAAGCCCAGGTCGGCGGCCATTCGCTTTGTTGTATGTCCCTTGGCGATTCCGCGGAGGATCTGCATCTCCCGCGAGGTCAGCGGGGTCACGTTGCTCTTCGATAAGGGGGTCGATTCCACAACTCGGCGCAAAACGTCTGGGATCATCTTGCGAGGCACCGGGCTCTCGCTCCGAAGAGCCGACAACAGCGCGCGTTGCAACTCGCCCGGTCCGGCGTCTTTGAGCACGTAACCTGAGCAGCCAACCTGCATCATGCGCAATAGATCGTCGCTTGATTCCGATACAGTCCAGGCTACGACCTTGGTTTCGGGATGTCTGACGAGGACCGCTTTGGCCGTGGCCGGACCATCCATGTCCGGCATGTGGACGTCCATGAGGATCAGGTCAGGCTTCAACGAATCGACGACCTTGAGCGCTTCCGCCCCCGAAGACGCCTCGCCCACCAGCCTGAGATCGGAGGCCGAGCCCAGCATGGCCCGAGCGGCAGCACGCGGCAGCACGCGGTCATCCACGACGAGCACACGAAAGATCTTTCTGTCCGAGCCAGCCTTCGCTATGGCGGCAGCTTAACCAATTTGCCCATGAGCCGGAACAGCCTTTCCTATGCCTTCCCAGCCTTCGTCGCTCTATTCGTTATCGGACTCGTTGCGACAACACTTCCCTACGACACTGCTCACCAAGATCCGATTACAAAGGTGGCTTTCCTGATGCTGGCCGCCGCGGTCCTTAGTCTCGCAAGTGTTCGCGTGGATCGCGGTCATTTGACTCTGCTGGGCTTGGGTATTGGGGCCACGGCGATATTGCTAAACCCCCTTAATGCCGCGCTGGCCGGGCTTGCGATGGCCATCGGCCAACTGCGCCGTCCCCGATGGCATGTTCTTACGAACGCAACTGTCTACGCAGCTATTGCTTCGCTGGGCGCGACAGTTGCAATCCACCTAGACCAGAGCGGGACTTTGACTTTGGGTGCCCGACTGGTGGTTCTCGTGATCACGAACTTGGCCGACATTGCCCTGGTTGCACTTGCCCTATCTATTCGAACAGGCGAATCAATCGCTTCCGTCGTCCGTCACAACCTGACCGTTTCGTTCTACCTTGCGTTTGCATATTTCGCTCTGGGTGCGTTACTGATTACCTACGTCCTTGACGGGTCGCTGCTTGGGTATTTCCTCGCCACGATCGTTTGCGTCCTGGCTCTTGCGCTCACAGACACTATTTCCGGGCGGCGGGTGCGACGCGTCCTCGAGTCCGAGCTCTCTGATGCCGACCGTCACCTCTTCCACAGCCGC
>DATBZR010000035.1:0-3967 GCA_036513095.1 Candidatus Dormiibacterota bacterium
ATTGGGCATCGACTCCCTTTGACAACCCACTGGAAGAGGGTTCAACCAAACCTCGACATGAGATTGCGATGTTGGATGCGCTCGATGCCTCACTTGGAGGTCAAGCAGCCCAGATGTCACAGACGGGGATGGAAGTAGACCTTCCGCCAATAGTGCCGGATCAAGGTTCAGCTACTAATCAGGCGACGTTCGTTCCACTGCCGGGGAAGCCGGCCACTGCCGTGTTCGTTCATATTCTTGGTTTCCCGATTCCTCCCTATGGCCTGCAGGTAGAAGGAGAGCTACCGAAGGGCGAACTCGGTCTCGCAGCTTCTCCGGTCGTCGTCCGGGAAGTGGATGGACGGCTGAAGGTCATCAATGTGATGGAACGGCTAATGCGCCCCGTGATCGAGGCCGCAAGGCGTGCTGAGGAGGAGATGCGCGCAGAAGAGGACGAGTAACTCCGTACGATTCTCGTGATCCACTCGGGGAACTGATAGCGGTGAACCCGATGGCCTTCTCCGTTGGTAGACACAGGAGAACCAGATTGCGCGACCATCAAGGTCATGACGAAGCCCTACAGCTATCAGAAGTGGAGCACTTCTCGAACTTGGCCCGGTGGTGGTTGGGGAGAAGCCATGGCTCAGGTTCGCAAAGACCAGCGGCTGCCCCAGCGTGACATTGCCGACTACCTGGCCGTCAGCTTGGCAACTGTGCGGAAGTGGGAGGACGGCACTGCTCTCCCTGATCGAACGCTCTGGCCAAGGTTGGAAGAGGCCATGGGCATGCCGGTACCCGATCCCCGGGTTCCTGACCACACCCCTGCGGAGCGAGAACTGATTGACACGATGCTGCTCCTGATCGATGAGATGAGACTGCTGCGTGATCAAATTGCTGAAGGTGTGCCGGGACAGCAGACCTCTTCAGATGCTGACGATCCCAAACTGCTTGATGTCAATCGGGCGGCCAGCTACGTCGGAGTGTCGACGAGCTTCATTCGAAATCTGGTCGCCCAGCGCAGCCTGGTTCACTACAAGCTTGGCGGCCGGGTCATGTTCCGCCGAACGGACCTCGACAAGTTCGTTGACGAAAGCAAGCGTGAAACGGGCGGCTACGAGCCATGGCAACTCCGCGGGCGGAAAGGCCAGTCTCCTCGTCGGCGATCTTGACTTTCATTTCCGACGCCGGCGGAACGCAATCAGCGCGCCTACTGCAGCGACCGCTCCCCCAACGATGGAGCCAACCACGAAGGGCGGCACGAAGATCGCGGTCGTGTTGCAGGCAGCGGCCACAAGGCCTCCCCCGCCCCCAAGTGCTGAACCGGCGTTGACGGAGGCTCTGGTGTTTGGTTTTCTCATGCCGCATCGGGCTGAGGCTCCGAAAACGCGCAGCCAACAACACCTCGCGCGCAGGGCAACGCCCGTCTTGGACAGCATTCAGTTACACAGGGTTCCGGAAGGCCGTCTGAATGCAGCACCAGCCGACGTTCTCCCAGTTCAGCGGCTCGGTCGGCGGATTCTGCCTTCCCATCCCAACATGGGCCCGGTCGATCAGAGCCGTCGGATTCCGAGCTCGTGCGAGTGAGCACGACGTCGACCGGACCACCCTCAGTCACCGGACGGCCGGGCGAGATCTGGGCTACGCGTCGTCTGGGCTTGTCGCGTCCATGGCGGTCATCAGGTCTGCCGTGGCCCTGGCCGCCCTCCCGTCGAGAGGCACTGTTGCATTGACGTTGAGGCCTACTATCGGGCGGGATGGACCGTCCACAGAGAGGGCATTGACGACCTTTTCGAGCGCGTTTCATGCATCCTAGCACGCCGATCTGTGACTTTCCGACATTACGGAGGCCGACTGACGCCCTAGTGCAACAGTGCCCCTTCCTCCTAGTTGGCTGGCATCGCGTCACCGAGATTGGTCAGGAATTCCGCAGTTCGCTCTCTACCAGAGGCCAGATAAGGTCCGACCATGTCCAACCCTGAATGGATCGCCCCCTGAGCAAGCGGCTCCAGCTGCCGGGCCGCATTTCCTACCGCCGAAACGGCTTGCTGGGCCGCCTTTGCGCCCGATTCCCGAGCAGCGTCCGACACCACTCCGCCGACATGCCGCAGGCCCTCTCTTCCCGTCGAGTCCACTAGTTGGGCTGCAACGGCACCGGCGGCTGCGGCCCTCTTGGCCGAGTTGAGGCCGGCCTTGTTGGCTCTTCGGACCGCACGGCGAGTGGTGGCATTCCCCCGTCGGATCGCGTGTTTGCCGACCTTCGACGCGGCAGATGCTCTCTTCTGAGCTTTGCCTGCCGCGCCTCGCAGGTCGGCATTGCTGGCCGCTCGCCCCATAGCCAGCGCCGCCTCAAGCTGATGGGCGCGCCGCTTGGTCCGCCACCCCAGAGAGGGATCACCTTCGGTGTCTACTGCCGCCAGAATTAGCCCACCGAGCAGGCCCAAGTTCTTCAGAAAATGAATTCTCTGCTGAGCGCGAGCGACCTCGTCCGTCTCCTCCCAAAATCGGTGTCCGGCGTACGTGGTGGGAATAATCGACCCGATCAGGGCTAAGGAAGCTAGGCGGCGGAGCTTCCCCGTGGCCAGCAGCAAGCCAGCACTGATCTGCACGGCCCCATTAATCCGCACCAGGGTCTCCGGGTCGGAGGGCATAGCATCGACTATTTCGCTCAGTGGTTCAGTGACAGTTTCTGCCTTCTTGACCTTGGCGGCCGGATTTCGGACAGCCTCCAAACCTCCAGCAATAAAGATCGATGCGAGCAGCGGACGGGCAATGCGCCGAGAAAGTGCCATAGAACACTCTTACCCCATCTTTCGGGTCCTGTGAATGCTGATCGAAACCTGGAGCGCGCGCCGGTCGAAAACGGGAGCACTTCGGTCAGAAGTTACTTGGCGGCCTGAGCCTCGTCCACTGGCGCCGCCGGCTTGGACCGCCGCGTCCGGGCCTTGGCGTCATAGAGTCGGTAACCTTGCATTTGGTCTCGATGATCTTGCAGGGCCCTGTTGCATTGAGCGCGGCCTGGCGTGGACGCCATGAGGCTCGTGCTCAGATCATTGATGGGCGAAACTTCCGATGGGTCCAGCGGTTCACGCCGTTGCTGGTGGAGGCGGCCCGGCCATGTCGCCACAGCGTGGGCGGTCGCTGGTTCGTCGACGAGACCTACGTGAAACTCCCAGGGTCCTGGCGGTACGTCTACCGAGCCGTTGACCAATACGACAGGTCATAGACGTGTCTCTGTCGAAGAAGCGAGACTTGAGGGCGGCGGCGTTCTTCGCCAATGCGATCCGCTCCCACGGCGAGTTTGCCGAGGTCACAACTGACCGGGCTGACGCCATGGTACGAGCCATCGCCGAGCTCTTGCCGGTCGTGCCCCACGCCACCAGGCAATATGCCAACAACCGGGTCGAAGCCGACCATGGACGGTTGAAGGCCAGATTTCGGCCGATGCGGGACCTGAAGCGTCACCGCACCGCCAGCGCGATCATCGAAGGCCACGCGTTCATGCAGAACCTACGGAGAGGGCACTACGAACTCGGGGTCGGCGCACTTCCGGGCTGACTATCGCCGCGTCCTTTGACGAGCTCGCGCTCGTGGTCTGAGCTGCGGATCTCACCGGAGTCGACTGGACCGCGCCTGATTATCGGCTAAGGCAACAGTGCTTCTCGAAGCTTCCGCACATCGGACATGAACCCTCTGTTTCATTTCGGGGTCGCCTTGCTCGCCATTGTCCGTGTCGGAGCGGCTACGGATTGATGCGCTGACATTACTCCGGGGACTCGGGAGAAAACTGGTCCCTTGCCTCCGCCGGAGGGCCGAGGCATCATCGGATGCCCTCGCGCCGCTGCGCAGGGCGGAAGGAGACTCCGTTGTGATACGAGAAGAATTGTCCAGACTCTTCAAGATTGAAGAACGACACCGGCGCCTGCTCGCGCGCCTGGTACTTGCGTTCGGCCTGTCCATTTTGGTCTACGCCGCCGGCGCAGTGCTTACA
>DATBZR010000036.1:0-2558 GCA_036513095.1 Candidatus Dormiibacterota bacterium
CTCGGAACTCGAGCGGAGCTTGCGTCGTCGGCAGATACCGGGAGAGCTGTCGGTCCATGTGCTCGGCGGTCATCCGGAGCGCCGTTTCGCGCAAGATGGCGAGCACTGCCGGACGAAGCTCGCGCTGCATGCCGGCGGCCATCTGCGCCGGCGTGAGAATCGCATGCTGCTTGATGCGGGCCAGCAGGTCCTCGGGTGTGATGTCGACGTACTCAATCTCGTCGATCTCGTTGAAGAACTCGTCGCCGAGCAGCGGCTCCGGGTGGCGATCACCGAGCATCCCGCCCACCGCGGCCGCGGCGCTGCGCATGGAGAGGAGGTGCAGGGTGGCGAGCACCGTGATACCGGCTGAGAGCAGCCGCGGAACGGACTCGAGGCGCGGCCTCCCCGAGACGTCGACTCCCATCAGGTCGTCGATGCAAGCGACCTCAGGATTGCGCGCGAGGAGCGCCGTGACGTCGAGCGGCCGCGATGCCGGCATCTCGCGCGTCGCCTGGATCACCTCGAGCGCGGTGAGCGCCTTCGATGGCGGATCGTGGATATCGTAGGCGGCGACCACCACGTCGGTCCCCCGGCTGTGGCGCCTGCGAGCCTCGTCGAGCATCGCCGTCGTCGTGCCGCAGCCACGCGCGTAGCCGAGGTAGACACGCAGCATCGCGCGCCGCCGTCCTTCGGCCGCGATCTGGCGCAGCAGCTCGGCCGGATCGGGGCGGCGTTCGTACTTGCGGCTCACCTGGCGAACCTCGCGATCACGTGAACATCCGCTTCTGGTAGCCCGTCGATGATCCGATCGACGACGTTCGGACGGAGACGGTCGATCCAACGGCCCTCGCGCGGCTCGCCGACGACAACGTGGTCGGAACCTGCGTCGCGCGCAGCCTGGATGATCGCTCGGGCGGGGTCGTTCCCGGCGAGGACCGCGAAGGAGCACCCGAGCTGCTCGGCCAGCGAGCGATAGGGGTCAACACGGGCATCCTCCGCCGGATCTGCCACGACCGTGACGACCAGGCAGAAGCCACCGCGCCGGCGCGCCAGGCGCACGCCGCGGCGCATCAACTCTTCGGACGCCTCTCCGCAGGACACCGCGACCAGCACGTCCTCTGGTGAGTCGACCACGCTTCGCGTTCGCGCCATCGAGTCGGCGACCAGGCGCAGTCCGATCTGGCGCATGGCCGCGAGGTTGCCGGGCTTGAAGAAGTTGGCAAGCGCGACGTCGACTTTGTCTACCGTGTAGATGTTTCCGTGCCGCATCCGCTTCCGAAGCGCCTCGGGAGCGATGTCGATGAACTGCACCACGTCGGCGCTGTCGATCTCTTTGTCGGGCACCGTCTCGCGCACGACGATCCCGGTCACTTTCTCGACCAGGTCTTTGACACTTTCGACGTGCTGAACATTGACGGTCGAAATTACGTTGACGCCCGCGGCACGGAGGTCGTCGACGTCTTGCCATCGTTTGGCATGTCGTAGGCCCGGCGCGTTAGTGTGTGCCAGCTCGTCGACCAGGGCGATCTCGGGCTTGCGCTCGAGCATCCAGTCGAGATCCATGTCCTCGAGCGTGGCGCCCCGGTAGTCGACAACGGCGCGCGGCGCGACCTCGAGCTTCTGCAGTAGCTCGAGGGTCCGGGGCCGGTTGTAGGTCTCGACGTAGGCGACGACCACGTCGTGCCCCTGGCGGATCAGCTCATGGGCCTCGCGCAGCATCGCGAACGTCTTGCCGGCCCCCGGCGTCGCCCCGAGGTAGATCTTGAGGTGACCGCGCGCGGCCGGCGCACCGGTCGAGGCGGCTGGATGAGGATGCGCGTGGGGCTCGACTACCGGCCTGGGTTGATCGTTCTGCATGGCGAGACGATTATCCCCAGGCCGCGCCGATCCCTATCCGGCCTCTCCGTTGTCCAGCGCCAGGTTGACCTCCAGCACGTTCACGTACTGTTCGCCGAAGATCCACAGGATCCGGCCATGCACGTGTTTCTCGACCAGCGCCCGCACCTTTGACGCGTCCAGGCCGCGGGCTTGGGCGACGCGATTCACCTCCAGCAGAGCGGACGCCTCCGTGATGTTGGGGTCGAAGCCGCTGAAGTCGCCCGTCACAACGTCAACCGGGACCTGGTCGTTCGGGCCCATCCCGTTGGCCTGGCGGAACGTCCTGGCCGAGCTTGCGACACGGTCGATGAGCGCCTGGCTGCTGGGTCCAAGGTTGCTGCCGTACGAGTTGCCGGCGTCATACCCGTTGGCGGAGTACCTACCCTGGAAGTACTTGTCGGCGCTGAACTGCTGGCCGATCAGGGTTGAGCCCACGATCTGCCCGTTCTTCATGATCAGGCTACCGTTGGCCTGGTCGTGGAAGAGGACCTGGATGATGCCGGTCATGCCGACTCCATAGATGAGGCCGGTTACAACGGCGAAAACGAGCGTCAGCCTGATGGCTTGCACTATCTCGCTTGGCAGTGATTTCAACATCTTTATTCGAAGGCTCCTAGGCGGCCAGATGGACCGCGGTGACGATGATGTCGATCAGCTTGATGCCGATGAACGGCGCGACTATGCCGCCCAGGCCGTAG
>DATBZR010000037.1:0-116976 GCA_036513095.1 Candidatus Dormiibacterota bacterium
CGGCGTAGGTCTTGGGGTCGGCCGCGTGCCGGGCGTGGTGGCAGATGTAGAAGAACTTGCCGGGTGAATTCTCCTTCGCCTTCTCGATCAGCACCTTCTCCTCGAAGCGCTCTCCGAGTGCCTCGGAGGTACGTGCCATGACCGCGAGGTGGGCGAAGCCGATCTCACCATCGACCACAGACTGGTGGCTTTCCGGCAGCCGCAGCAGAGCCTCGCCGACGGCGATGGCGTTGGCCGCCGCGCCAGCAGTCGTGTGGCAGTTGAAGCGGATCCAGTCGACCGCGCTGACCGACCCATCCTCGTCCCAGGCGTCGCTCGCGGCAAGCTCGGCCGCCTCGCGGGCAAAAGCCAGCTCCTGGAGGTCGATCACGCGCCGGCGCTGAATCAGGCGCTCGCGCAGGAGGTCGTTGGAGACACAGACGTCTTGCGTCGCGAGCATAGAAACAGACTACCAAACATACGTTCGCTTGTCAAGAGGGTTGACTCAAAAAGTTGCGCAAAAAGCGCACCAACTCCCAGCCTTCATCCTGACCACCCAGCCCCACGCCGACACCCCATTCCCAGTCACTTTACCCGCGCCCTTCAAGCCGCCCAGACACCGCCCCGACACCCTCTTCCCAGGCCTCTTTCTCGCGCCCTCTATGTCTCCCAGCACACCCTTTAGCGCCCCAAACCGTCAGGGCTCGTTGAAGAAGCACGACTCGGCTCCGGTGTGGCACGCCGGCCCGGCCGCCCTCACCCTCAACAACACCGAATCGAGGTCGCAGTCAAGGCGCGCCTCGAGCACCTCCATCGTGTTGCCCGACGTCTCACCCTTCCGCCACAACCCTCGCTCGCGCGAGTGGAACCACGCCTGGCCGCTCTCGCGCGTGCGCGCCCATGACTCCTCATCCATGTAGGCGAGCATCAGCACCTTGCCGGAGTCGGCGTCCTGAACAATGGCAGGCACGAGTCCTTTCGAAAAGTCGGGTTTCATGGCCTGATCTCCAAACCCCTGGCCGCCAGCTCTTGTTTCACCCCCGCGATCGACAGCTCCCCGAAGTGGAAGACGGATGCCGCGAGCATCGCCTCGGCGCCGCCTGCGGTCAGGGCCTGATACATGTGCTCGACGCTGCCCGCGCCGCCCGACGCGATGACCGGGAGCCGCACCGCCGACGTGATTGCCTCGAGCAGCGCGAGGTCGTAGCCCTCGTGAGTTCCGTCCCTGTCCATCGACGTGAGCAGGATCTCGCCCGCCCCGAGCTGCTCGCCGAGGACCGCCCACTCGACCGCATCGCGTCCGCTGGTGCGCCGCCCGCCGTGGCTGAACACCTCCCAGCCCGCGGGGTTTGAATGTGCGCCCTGCGCGCGCCCGGCAGCCGCCGCCTTGCGCCTGCGGGCATCGATCGCCAGCACCACGCACTGCGAGCCGAAGACCTCCGCGCATTCACCGATCAGGTCGGGATTCTCGAGCGCCGCGGTGTTGACCGAGACCTTGTCCGCGCCGTGCGTCAGCAGCTCAGCCATGTCTTCGACGCTCCGCACCCCGCCCCCCACCGTCAGCGGTATGAAGACCTGGTCGGCCGTTCGCTCGACGACGCCGAGCAGAATCTTTCGCGCATCCGACGAAGCTGTGATGTCGAGAAACACGATCTCGTCGGCGCCCTCTCGGTCATAGGTCGCCGCCAGCTCCGCGGGGTCGCCCGCATCCCGCAGATTCTTGAACTTGACTCCCTTGACGACCCGACCATCGGTCACGTCGAGGCACGGAATGATTCGTTTGGCGGGCATCAGCTGCAGTAGGTCACGAAGTTCTTGTACACGCGGAGGCCGTCGGGCCCGCTCTTCTCCGGGTGGAACTGCGTGCCCATCACGTTGCCCCTGGCCCCTGCCGCCGCGGCTGAATGCTCCGTCCAGGCGATCGCGCTGTCCGACGCAGACGGCGTGTACGAGTGGACGAAATAGAAATAGGAAAGGTCCTTGATGCCCGACCACAACATCGAGTCGTCACTCTGCTTGAGGCGGCACCAACCGATCACCGGGAGGCGCGCGCCGTTCTCGACCTTGACCACCTTTCCCGGCAGCAGCCCGAGGCCTTTGTGGTGGCCGTGCTCCTCCGACTCGTCGAAGAGCAGCTGGTAGCCGAGGCACACGCCGAGCAGCGGCTTTCCCTTCTTGGCGAGCTCGACGATCCGGCGTCCCAAGCCGCGCTCGGACAGCTTGTCCAGTGCCGGCGCGAAAGCCCCGACCCCAGGCAGGACGACACCGTCGGCCTTCGCCAGGTCGTCGGGATCCGCAGTGAGCTTGGGCTCCGCGCCCACGTGCGCAAGCGCCCGCTCGACGGAGCGGATGTTGCCGACCCCGTAATCGACGATGGCGATCATCCCAGCAGTCCCTTCGATGACGGCACGCCCGCCGCGCCGCCCGGCGACATCGCGTCACGCAAGGCCAGGCCAAGCGCTTTGAAGGTCGCCTCGGCGATGTGGTGGCGGTTGCGCCCGCGAATCGAGTCGACGTGGATGGTCGCCCCGAGGTGGATGGACAGCGCCTTCCAGAACTCCTCGATCACCTCCGATTCGAGGGTCCCGATCCGCCCGCGCAGCGCCACGTTGTACGAGAGATGGGGACGCTTGCCGAGATCGATCACGACCCGGGCGAGCGATTCGTCGAGCGGCGCATAAGCCGCCGCGAACCGCCTGATGCCGATCCGGTCACCGAGCGCCGCCGAAAGCGCCTGCCCGACGACGATCCCCGCGTCCTCGACCAGGTGATGCGCATCCACGTGCAGATCGCCGGACCCACGAAGCGTCAGATCGAAACCGCCATAGCGAGCGACCTGCTCGATCATGTGATCGAGAAACGGCAGTCCGGTTGCGATCTTGATCCGCCCGCGCCCGTCGAGATCCGCCTTCGCCACCAGGCGCGTCTCCTTGCTCTTGCGCGCGACCTGGCCCTTACGCGTGACCCTGACAGCTCTATTCAAATCGAACCTCCACTGCGTGCGCGTGGGCTCCGAGCCCTTCCAGCTCCGCGAGGCGCACGCACGCTTCGCGCAGCATCTCGAGATCGCCGCGATTGAGACTCAGGACGCTCGTCCGCTTCAAAAAAGTGTGGACGCCGAGGGGCGAACCGAACCTCGCCGCGCCCCCGGTCGGCAGAGTGTGATTCGGGCCCGCAACGTAATCGCCCAGCGGCACGGTTGCATACGGGCCAACGAAGACTGCGCCCGCGTTATCGACCTGCGTCGCGCGGTGGCTTGCGTCCTCGGTGACGATGAGCAGGTGCTCCGGCGCGAAATCGTTGGCCAGCTGCATCGCCTGGTCGAGGTCGTCGGCGACGACGATGCAGCAGCTGGCCTTGCGGATGATCTCCTTGCGTTCGAGGCCGCCGACCAGGTTCTCCAGCTCTTCCTCCACCCGGTCCGCGAGGTGCGACGAATCGGTGATCAGCACCGCCCACGCGAGCGGGTCGTGCTCCAGCTGCGCGGCCAGGTCGGCGGCCACGAAATCCGGCCTCGCCTTCTCGTCCGCGATGACCATCACCTCGGTCGGGCCCGCGATGCCGTCGACTCCCACGGCGCCGAACACCTCGCGTTTCGCAAGGGTGGCGTAGATGTTTCCCGGCCCAGCAACGACGTCGACGCGAGGAATCGTTGCCGTGCCGTAGGCGAGGGCGGCGATCGCCTGCGCGCCACCGACCCGGTAGACGGCGTCGACGCCGGCGATGTGGGCCGCCGCGAGGATGGCCGAAGGAACGGTGCCGTCGGCTCGGGGCGGAGTCGCCAGGACCACCTCGGGCACTTTGGCGATGCGCGCGGGTATTACGGTCATGAGCACGGTCGACGGATAGGCGGCGCGACCTCCAGGCGTATACAGGCCGGCGCGCCGGACAGGTCGCGTGATCAGCTTGAGGCCCGGCAATCCGCTGGAGCTCGGCTGCACCTGCCGCTCGTGGAAGGCCCGGATCCGCTCGGCGGCGAACTCGAGGGCCGCCCGGTCTGCAGCCGGCAGCTTGCCGGCGGCCGCAGCCAGCTCACTCTTCGGCACCTCGAAGTTTTCGCCGGCCTCCGGCGCCCAACCGTCGAACTTCGCTCCGAGCTCCCGCAGCGCCTCGTCTCCTTCGGCTGCGACACGCGCACAGATGTCCGCCACCACGGCTCGCTCCTTTGTGAACTGCGAAAGGTCGAGTCTCCGGCGCGACATCGGAGAGTCCAGCCACGAGCCGACGTCGAAGCGCTTCACGCCCATCAGCCCGCGGCCTCCCGAAGCCGCCCGACCGCCGCCTGCACCGCGGCGGTCCGTGTCTTGAGACTGGCCTGGTTGGCGATCAACCGGGCAGTGGACGCCCCGAGGGTGGCGGTCACGCGAAGCCGGTTTTCCTTCAGCGTGCGGCCGGTCGCCGTGAGGTCGACGATCGCGTCGACCAGCCCGACCTGTGGCGCGAGCTCGACCGATCCATGCAGCTGCACCACCTCGACGGCCTGGCCGCGCGCTTCGAACCACGCGCTCGCGGTGCGGGGATATTTCGTGGCCACCCTCAGCTGCGGCGGCCATGTCTCAGGGCCGTTGAGCTTCGATGCGAGAGGCACCGCGAGCACGAGCAGGCACCCGCCGAACTTGAGGTCCACCAGCTCGTAGTGCTCACCGGGCGTCTCCCAGAGAATGTCCTTGCCGACGATCCCGAGGTCGGCCGCCCCGTGATCCACATAAGCGGGGACATCGGCCGGCCGCACGAGGATCACCCGGACAGAAGCGCGATCGACGAGCAGCTGGCGTCCAAGCTCATCGGCGCTGAGCCTGGCCACACCGGCGCGCGCCAGCAGGCGCAGGGCGCCCGGCATGAGCGCTCCCGTCGGCACGGCGATCGACACCTTGCCGGCCGTATCCGTTTTGCGCGGCGTCACGCAAGGCCTCCGGCGAGGCGCCCGGCGACCTGCTCGGGTGGGAGCCGGCGCGTGCGCTGTCCGCGAGCGGTCCACGAGACGCTCGATTCGTTCCGGCAGTGGATCAGGTTGACCGCACCCACCGTGCGCCACCACGCTTTCGACGCCGCCTGGTCTCGCGCCTGCGTGTCGACGACTGCGCGCATCCCGAACAGACGCAGAGTCGAGCCAAGCCTGAGCGCGGTCTTCAAGCCGGAGCCGTTCCACGCCAGGGCTGCGTCGATCCGCGGCAGAGCCGGTGGCCGGGCGGCACGCATGAGCATCTCCCAGACCAGGTCGAGCTGAACGACAAAACCTGTCGCCGGAGCGGGCCGTCCGAAGCGCGCCAGCAGACCGTCGTACCGCCCCCCCTGCGCGACAGGGCGCCCCACATCCGGGCCGTAGCCCTCGAAGATGATCCCGGTGTAGTAGTCGAAGTCGCGGATGGCGCCGAGGTCAAGGCTCACGACCTCGCCCAGCCCATGCGCGACCAGGATCTCCAGCACCTCGGCGAGCTCCGCCAGCGCTCGCTCGGAGCGCCGGTTCCGGACCAGACCGCCGGCGGCCTGCAAGATCTCAGACCCGCCGCGCAGCGCCGGGAATCGGAGCAGCAGATCATGCTCGGCGGAGCGGAGAGGGGTCTTCTCGAGGAGCGATTCGAGCGCCACGAAGTCGCGAACGGCGAGGGCGGCGCGGACGGCCGACTTGACCTCATCCGGCAGCTTGACCGCGTCCATGATTCCCTGGAAGAACTCGGCGTGGCCGACGTCCACCTGGTAGCGCTGCACTCCGCTCGCCTGAAGGCAACGGGCAGCGAGCGCGATCACCTCCGCATCCGCCACGGTGCCCGGAGCCCCGACCAGCTCGGCCCCCACCTGGTAGGTCTCGCGACGTTGGTGGAAGCGGCCCTCATCCGTCGACAGGACAGGGCCCGCGTAGCAGAGCCGCAGCGGGAGCGGCGATCCTCTCAGCTTTCCGGCGACCAGCCTCGCCACCGGCACGGTACGCTCGCCGACCAGGCCGATGACCTCACCGCGCGCGTCCGCGAACTTGAAGAGGCGGCGTCGCTGGTCGGCTCCGATGCCGCGCTCGAACACCTCGGTGCTCTCGACCATCGGCGTGATCACGTGTCGGTAGCCCCAGCGGCGCATCTCGGCGAGGACCGATTCCTGTGCCTCTCGGAGCACCTCGGCTTCTTCCGGCAGGCGGTCGCGAAACCCTGGGACGCCGCCCAGGTGAACTACATCGGTTGACTCGCGACTACCGCCGGTGAAGAGACCTCCGGGCCGCGGCCACGTGAGATTCGCTAGCTGTCATCTTCGTCCTCGTCATCGCCGTCGGCTTCCGCTTCTTCGCTGAAGTCGACCGGCTCCGCTTCGTCCTCGACGGCGTGCATGCCTTCCTCCAGGTCGTCGCTCGCCGCGGCCGCGACCAAAGGCTCCTCTTCGTCGTCCTCGCCGGCAAAGACCTCGACGTCGCGCGAGAGCAGGCTCTCCTTGGTGTAAGGCCGGAACTCCACCTCGCGCTTGCGCCGTATCGCGAAGCTCGGCTTGCCCACGAACTTGGGGTCCTGGTAGGTCTCGCGGACGATCAGCTTTACCGTGCTGCCTTCGCATCCGGTGACCCCGCCCTGGTAGCGGTTGCCGCCACGCATGAACTTGATCAGGCGCCGCGCCAGCTTGGCTTCGAGCGTGCCCAGCCTGACGCCGCGCGACGTCTCGGCCGCGATGCCGTCGTCGTCGATCTTCAGCTCGGCCACGTCGCCGGCGGCGACCTTGGAGCAGATGTCGGGCGACGCGCCCTCGAGCGCGGTGATGATCGTCTTGCCCATCTCTTCGACGAAGAGGTTCAGGTCGACTCTCGTGCCGCCGACCTTGAGGCCTTCCTTCTGGTGAAGCAGCGTGTTGATGCGCGCCGCGTTCTTCTTCGCGATGGAGTTCATGGGATTGAGCTTGAGCGCGGCCTCGTAACTGGCCTTGGCGTCTTTCAGCTTGCCGAGCTCGGAGAGCGCCTTGCCCAGGCGGTTCTGTGTTTCTTCATCAGCACCGAAGTCCTCGATGATGGTGCGGTTCAGCTTCACGGCCTCATCCCATTTGCCTGCGATCGCCAGCTGGACGGCCTCGTCCGCATACTGCGATCGCGGCTTTAGGTGCTCACCGGTTTCGGTCTTCAAATGGGGGCGCTCCTGTGACGTGGCGCCGGGGCGGCATGGTGCATTGCCCGGCTGGGAAGAGAGTACGAGTATAAGTGGGACGGGAATGCAGTAGAGGATCGGCGCCATAGACAATCACCCGGTGCGGTCTCTGCTGAGGGCCTCCGCGCTGGCCTGCACCACGCTCCTGCTCGCGCTGCCGGCCTGCTCCGGCGACGCCGGCGGCACGCCGCCGGCGAGGACGATCACGATCGGTGCCGACCTGCCGCTGACCGGCGCCGAGGGCCAGGCGGGCACGTCCACGCTCAACGGAGTTCGCTTCTTCGTCCAGAGCCACCCGACGCTCGACGGGTTCACCATCACCGTCGACGCGCACGATGACCCTGCCGTCGCGTCGCGTGATACCGCCCGCGCGCTGCAGAACATCCAGAGGCTGATCGCTGAGCCTGGGGTTTTGGCAATGATCGGGCCGGTCGACTCGAACGTCGCACGCGCCCAGATCCCGGTCGCCAATCTCGCCCACCTTGCGCTTGTCAGTCCTGGCGCGAGCAGCCGCTGCCTGACCAAGGAGCCCTTCCTGCCCGCAGCCCTGAACCCGGCGCGGACCATGATCACCTGCGCGGCGGCCGGGCTCCCCTCCCCCGCCGACCTCCGGCCAACCGGGGTCAACAACTTCTTCCGGCTCTCGACCACCGATGAGCTCCAGGGTCCTGCCGCCGCCGACTATGCCATCAGGCAGCTGCACCTTCTGAGGATGGCTGTGCTCACCGATGGCGAGGGCTACGGGCAGGCCCTCGGCGACGCCTTCACAGCCAGGTTCAACCGCTTGGGAGGCACCGTCGTCACGCATGAGGACCTCGATCCTTCGAAGCCGATCGACGCCACGGCCCTCCTTCAGGCGGCCAGGAACGATGGCGCGCAAGGCCTGTACTACGGGGGCACTTCGTCGAACCACGCATGCGCCTTGCGCAGCCAGATGGCCACAGTGTTCGGGGCGGATTCGCCTGCGCCACTGCTCGGTTCGGACGGCATTGCTCTCGACCCCGCCTGTGTGAGCGACGCGGGCGCAACCGCCGCGAGCATCTACGCAACGGTCCCGGCGGTCGACGCGGAACAGCTGGACAGCGCTCGACCTGTCATCACTGCGTTCAAGGCCAAATTCGGGCGTCCTCAGGATTTCGGTCCTGAGACGATCGCGGCCTATGACGCGACAGGGGTCGTCTACGACGCGCTGGATCGGGCGATCAAGGCGGCCGCTGGAAACATGCCGGCCCGCGACAGTGTCGTCGCCGAGCTTGCGGCGACCACCGCATTCACCGGCGCGACCGGGATAATCGGCTTCGATTCCGCGGGCGACACCACGGTCCGGCAGCTGTCGATCTACCGGCCTGCGAGCACAGACCCCGAGGTCCCCTGGACCTGGGTGACCACCATCGATTATAGCGCCGCACTCCCATATTGACATAGGACCGCACCCACGTTTGGAGCATTTTGCCAGAGCGAGGCAATCCCAAGCTTGACTTGCAGGCTATGTCGAGTTCAAAGTTCTGACCGGAGTAGTGGTTCGGCCATCCCATGTGGCCGCATTCGTCGCCGGCGCACTCTCGCCCCGACCGTGTGTTGAGTTGGGAAGAGGGCGGCGAATGAGGGGAGGGTAGTGGTCCTGGATTTTGCGGGCCTCCCCATAAACACAAAGGGGAAACATATGGTTCGAGCTCGAGGACTCGCGGTCCTCATCATTGCGACCTTCGTCGCATTCGCCTGCGGCGGCAGCAGCGGCGGCAGCGGCTCCAAGGGAGAGATCGACATCGCAAGCGATCTCCCGACCTCGGGCTCCGATGCATCCAGCGGTCTTCCGACCCAGGAGGGCGCCAATTTCGCCGTCACGCGCGCGGCCACCGTTCGGGGCTTCACGCTGAAGTTCGTGCCCTTCGACGACGCCGTCAACGGGGTGCACGACCCGGCGCATGGCGTGCAGAACGTCCAGGCGATGATTTCCAACAAGCTCATCCTCGGCATGGTCGGACCCTTCAACTCCAACGTCGCCAAGGCCGAGATCCCGGTCGCCAACGCGGCGCCGCTCGCGATGATGAGCCCGTCGAACACCAACGAGTGCCTGACCCAGGATCTCCCTTACTGTCAGGCGGCCAACGGCTTCACTGCGGCCAGCCTCCGCCCGAGCACTGTCAACAACTACTTCCGCGTCGCCGCCCCCGATACCTTCCAGGGCCCGGCCATGGCCGACTTCGCCTTGAAGGCAGCCCCCGCGGGCCTCGGCATCACCAAGATCGCGGTGTGGGATGACGAGGAGACCTTCGGTACGGGCGTCGCCAACAACTTCGCCAAGGAGTTCGCGGCCAAGGGCGGCACCGTAGTCGACCGCAAGAGCTACGACCCCAAGGCCAAGAGCGACTTCCACGACTTCCTTGCCTCTGCCAAAGCGAATGGCGCGCAGGGAATCTACGTCGGCGGCACCTCGGCCACCGGCGCGTGCAAGGCCCGCGGCCAGATGGCAGGGCTCTTCAACCCCGACATCTACTACCTCGGACCGGACGGGATCGGTGACAAACAGTGCCTTACCGACTCCGGCTCGATGGCCACCGGCAACATGTACGCCACCCAGGGTGTGGCGGACGCCACCCAGAACCCGAGCTCAGCCACCATCGTCACTGCCTACAAGGCGGCCTACCCGGGTGCCAGCAACATCGGCGCTTACACCTTCGCGGGCTACGACTGCGCCGCGATCCTCATCGACGCCATCGGCCGTGCGATCGACGCGAACGGAGGCAACATGCCGACCCGCGCGCAGGTCATCGCCCAGATGGCCCTTACGAAGAACTTCCAGGGCTTGACCGGCGTCATTACACTCAACGCGGCCGGCGACCAGACGACACCAACGCTGCAGTTCCAGCAGGTTCAGTCCGGAGCGTGGGTTTTCAAGAGCCAGTTCGCGGTTGGGGGAACTTCTTAACCCCAGTCAACTCGTAGCGGTTTTAGAGGAGGGGGCGGCAGCGCCCCCTCCTTATCATTGGGAGACCTTGGGAGGGGGGAGGCCTTGATCGGAGCCCTGGCCCGGATGCCGTCAACGTTGAGAACGTTCGGCAGCTCTCAGGTTTCCAACCTTGTGGGCCTGTTGATCGTCGCCGGCGCGCTCGTCCTGACCCTGCAGCACGTGCTCCAGCACAGCGCCTCGTTCTTCTTCCAGATCCTCATCATCGGCATCGCCGACGGCACCATCTATGGCTTGATCGCGCTCGGCTACACGATGGTCTACGGCATCATCGAGCTGATCAACTTCGCCCACGGCGACGTTTTCACGCTAGGGGGGTACTTCTCCCTTGCGCTGTTTCCCATTTTTGGGATTGCGGAAGGCAAGCCCGGCTTCGGATACGTGATCCCGCTACTGATCGTCGCGGCCATCACGATGCTGCTGTGCGGAGTGGTCAACGTCGCGATCGAGCGGGTCGCCTACCGCCCGCTGCGCCATGCCCCCAGGCTTGCTCCGCTGATCACCGCGATCGGCATGTCCTCGATTCTGGAAGGCGCCATGTACCTGTGGCGCGGTCCGTTCAGCCTCCACTACCCGGATCTGCTGCCGCTGACGCGCTTCAACATCGGTCCGGTCAACATTGGCGTCAAAGACCTGATCGTGATCGCGTTTGCAGTCATCCTCGTGGTCGCATTCACGCTCTTCATCAACCTCAGCAAGCTGGGCAAGGCGATGCGAGCGACCGCCCAGGACAGGGACGCTGCACAGTTGATGGGCATCGACATCGATCGCACCATCTCGGCCACGTTCTTTATCGGGGCTGCGCTCGCTGGGGCGGGGGGGATCACCTGGGGGCTCTACATCAGCAGCGTGGATCCGTTCCTCGGCTTCATCACCGGGCTGATTGCTTTCACCGCTGCAGTCTTCGGCGGCATCGGCAACATCCCTGGCGCGGCTCTCGGCGGCCTCCTCATCGGCCTGATCCGAGCATTCTCCGACTCCTATTTCGATTCGTCATGGACCGAGGTCCTCATCTTTGGGATCCTGATCGCCACCCTGGTATTCCGGCCCACCGGCCTGCTGGGCATGCGGGTTCCTGAGAAATGAAGGGACTGCGCGCATTCGTACGCGAGAACTCCCGCAACCCGAACGCCATCGCCTACACAGTGATGGCCATCGGCGCCCTGGCCTTTCCGGGAATCGTCCAGTTCGCCAACGGCGGCAACGGAGATTTCCTGGTCAGCCTCGCCGCGGATGGAGGCGTGTACGTACTCCTGGCGATCGGGCTCAACGTCGTGGTCGGCTTCGCCGGCCTGCTGGATCTCGGATATGCGGCGTTTTTCGCGATCGGCTCATACACCTACGGCATGCTCGCTTCCGCGCAGCTGATCAGCTCGCCCATTCACCACGCCGTTCACATCCCGTTCTGGATCGCGCTGTTGATCGGCATGTTCGTCGCCGCGGGGGCCGGCGCCCTTCTCGGCGCCCCTACGCTGCGACTCCGGGGTGACTACCTCGCGATCGTCACTCTCGGGTTTGGCGAGATCGTGCCGAGGTTCTTCCGCAACATGCGGGACTGGACCAGCGGCGTGAACGGGATCAGCGCTCTCGACGTTCCCACACTACCGTTCTGGCTCACCGGTCCATGGGCCAGCACGCAGCTCGCGATCGAGCACAACTTCCGCTTTGTGTCCTTCAACCCAACCGCATGGTATGTGCTGATAGTCATCCTCATCGTCATCTCGGTGATCGGCGTCAACAACCTGTATGGCTCACGGCTTGGCCGTGCCTGGATGGCGGTACGGGAGGACGAGACCGCTGCCGCGGCGATGGGAGTCAACACCGTCAACACCAAGCTCCTCGCCTTCGCAATCGGAGCGTCCTTCAGCGGATTCGCAGGAGCCTTTTACGGCGCCAAGCTGTCACTGGTGAGCCCCGACAGCTTCGGCTTCATCGTATCCATCACCATCCTGTCGATGGTGGTGCTGGGAGGCATGGGCAACATCCCGGGCGCGATGATTGGAGCCCTTCTCCTCTACAGCGTCCTGTATTACTTCCTGCCCGCCGCTCCCGCCCAGGCGGCGGCATTGGCCCACAGCCTCGGGATGGACTGGCTCAACCAATCGTCGCCCAACGGATGGCCCGGAATTTCCGAGTTCATCCACCGGCTGCAGTTCATCATGTTCGGTCTGATCCTCGTCGGCATCATGCTGCTGCGCCCTCAAGGCCTGCTGCCAAGCCGTCTCCGGGCCCAGGAGTTGAAGCGTGGCGTGCACGACGAATCCGCGGTCGTTACTGCATGAGCCTCCAGACCGAACTGCCGATCCTTTCACTCCAGGGCGTGATCAAGCGGTTCGGCGGTCTGACGGCCGTCGACCAGGTGAGCTTCGACGTACCTAAGGGCGCAGTGTTCGCCCTCATCGGACCGAACGGCGCCGGCAAGACGACGCTTTTCAACTGCATCACGGGCATGCATGTACCCACGGCGGGAAAGGTCGTCTTCGAAGGCCGCGACATCGCCGGCACCAAGCCGTACCGGACGGCCCAGCTGGGCATCGCGCGGACCTTCCAGAACATCCGTCTCTTTGAGTACATGAGCGCCCTCGACAACGTCAAGGTGGGCGAGCACGTACGCATGAAGGCCAAGCTCTGGGATGCCATCTTCCGCACCCCGTTTGCCAGGCGCGAGGAACGCGACGTCTCCGAGCGCGCGATGGAGTACCTCAAGTTCGTCGGCATCGAACGCTACGCCGACAACTACGCGCGCAACCTGGCCTACGGACAGCAGCGGCGGCTCGAGATCGCGCGAGCCCTGGCCACCGAACCGCACCTCCTCCTGCTCGACGAGCCCGCGGCCGGCTTCACCCCGCAGGAGAAGGTCGAGCTGATGAAGCTCGTGGACAAGATCATTGCGCGCGGCATCACGGTGTTCCTGATCGAACACGACATGAGGGTCGTGATGGAGGTCTCACAGCAGATCGTGGTGCTCGACCACGGCGAGAAGATCGCCGAAGGGCCGCCCGCGGAGGTGCGCAAGAACCAGCGAGTGATCGATGCCTACTTGGGCAAGTCGGCCTGAGCAGAATGATGGAGGAGAATCGACAAGATCCGGCGATTCGGCCTCCAGCAGGCTTCTAATGGCTCTTCTCGAAATTTCTGGAATCGACGTCTTCTACGGCCGTGTCCAGGCCGTGCGTGGCGCTTCGCTTGAAGTCGACACCGGAGAGGTCGTGGCACTGATCGGCTCGAATGGCGCCGGCAAGACCACGACTCTGCGCACCATCTCAGGACTGCTTCACCCAAGCGCGGGCACGATCAAGTTCGGCGGCAAAGACATCACCCGCACCGAGCCGCAGAACATCGTCAACCTGGGCATCTGCCAATCGCCTGAGGGCCGCCGGCTGTTTCCGCGCATGTCCGTGCTGGACAACCTGAGGATGGGCGCGTATACGCGCAAGAACGCGGTGGAGATCAAGCGGGACATGGACCGCGTGTTCGAGCTTTTTCCACGCCTCAAGGAGCGGTCGAACCAGATCGCCGGCACACTGTCGGGTGGAGAGCAGCAGATGTGCGCGATGGGCCGGGCGCTCATGGCCTCGCCCAAGCTGCTCATGCTCGACGAGCCGTCTCTCGGCCTTGCGCCGATCCTGGTCGACACGATCTTCGACATCGTCCGCGAGATCAACGCCCGCGGGATTCCAGTGCTGCTGGTGGAGCAGAACGCCCACAGAGCACTGGAAGTGGCGCACCGCGGCTACGTCCTCGAGACAGGCGTGATCGTGAAGACGGGCACAGGCAAAGAGCTGCTGGAATCCGAAGACGTACAAAAGGCCTATCTGGGTATATAGCACGTCTCCCCGCAGGGGAGCAATCAGTAGGTCCCATCCTGATCGCCGCTCTGCGCGCAGGGTCAGGGAGAGGGGCTAACGAAGAACGCTCCCATCAGAATCAACGCCCCGGCTGATAACTCGCCACGAACAGGTAGACCAGCACCACGGCGAATGCGCCGTATTCGAGCACGACGTTGCGGGTGAAGCTGTCCTCCACCGTGTGACGGACCAGGCCCCGGTTGATGTACCAGGCGAACAGGAGCATCACCGCGAAAGTGCCCTCGTTCACCACAAGGTAGATCGATAGTGCCGTGATCGCCCAGGCCAGGAACGTGACGACCTGCGCCACAAACAACGCGAAGATGAACGCTCGCCGCGGCGCGACTGCCGACCCGTTGATCCGGAAGCTGCGATACGAGGCCATGAACGTGATGGTGAAGATCCAGAACAGCTGCAGGATCGCGTTGAAGTGGAGTGACACGATGACCAGGTACGCGCCGGCGAGGGCGAGAATGAGAATCGTCTCCTGTAACACGACGTGGCCACGCTTCTCCTCGTCGCGCAGCCGCAGGTAGTCGAGGCGCGCAGCCACGACAAATCCCGCCCCGAAGAAGGCTGTCAGCACCAGGTACTTCCAGAGCTCAGGCACGAGCAGGGACAGGCCCGCAAGGGTGATCGCACCCAGGGCGACCGGAATGTAGTGCTCGATCCGCGGGAACTCCTCCATTCCGCGCAGGTAGCCGAGAAGCGCGGGCGCGGCCACCACGACCAACCCGAGGCTGAGCGCCCACACCTGGCCCTCGCCGAGCAGCTCCGACTTGAAGCCGAGCGCGATGGCGACCAGGACGACCCCTGTGAAGAACAGGAAGCTGCGGTCGCGCTCCGACTTCGTTGCAGACAGGGGCGGCGCCAGCCGCTCAGCGGGAATCGGGGGAGTCTTCATTTACGGTCTGGAAGTCTAAGTCCCCGCGCGACCGTAGCGGTCCTCCAGCCTCACGACGTCATCCATCTCCGGAGTGGAGACCTCGAAGATGTCGGTGTCCTCAACGGCGGTCAGCCGGTGTCGCGTACCGGGACTGATGTGCAGTGTGTCCCCCGCCTTCATGCGGTGAGTCGTCAGGGAGCCATCCGGCCCGCCGAGCTCGATGTCGATGGCGCCCTTGACCACGTACTGGAACTCGTCCTTGAGCTCGTGGTACTGCAGTGAAAGGGCCTCGCCCTTGTTGACGTGGAGAACCTTGCCCGCGTAGCGGTCGGTGATCCCCCACCTCAGCTCGTAGCCCCACGGCTTATCGACCTTCGATGCTTCCGCCCGGCCAAGCTCAGGACGGAACATGTTGCCTGATTCCGACGATGTCCTCGACCGCCGCCAGCCGCGCTTCGACCGACGCGCTGTCGGCCGCTTCCGAGTACACCCTGATCAGCGGCTCCGTACCGCTCGCCCGCAGCAACACCCAGCTGCCGTCCTCGAGGTAGAACTTGAAGCCGTCGTCCGAGCGGACGCGCTGCACGCGGACTCCCGCAATCTCGTCGGGTTCGTTCTTCTCGAGCGTCTCGAGAATCCGTTTGCGGTCCGTGTCGTAGGTCTCCCTGACGAGGTGGATGTCGTGCCGCGCGTAGGCATGCGGTCCGACGCGGCGCTCGAGGTCGGCGAGAATCGCGGACAGCGGCTTGCCGGCCTTGACGATCATGTCTGCGAACAGCAGCCCGACCAGGATTCCGTCGCGCTCTGGAATGTGGCCGCGGACCCCGAAGCCGCCGGACTCCTCGCCGCCGAGCACGGCATCCGTCTCCATCATCTTCGGGGCCACGAACTTGAAACCGACCGGCACCTCGAAGACCTTGGCGCCGAAGTCGGCGCCGAGCTTGTCGACCATGGCCGTCATGTTCACCGTCTTGATCACCGGACCGCGCATCCCTCGAACCTCGAAGAGGTAGAGCATCAGCAGCGCGAACACCTGGAGCTGGTTGATGAACGTTCCCTTCTCGTCGATGATCCCCACGCGGTCTGCGTCGCCGTCGGTGCAGATGCAAAGGTCCTGCCCACCGACCTTCATGAACGCGAGCGCGGAATCGATGTTCGGCCTGATGGGCTCGGGGCTGATGCCACCGAAGAGCGGGTTCCTCTGGTTGTGCAGCTCGGTGACGTTGGTGCGCCCGCCGCCGATCAGATCGACGACGTAGCCGTAGCCCGAGCCGTACATGCACTCGTGGACTATCCGCAGCCCGGCTTCCTTGATCGCGTCGACGTCGACCATGCGCGCGATTTGCGTGTAGTAGGGCTGGCGCGGATCGATGGTCGACACCAGCTCGCGCGCGGCCCGGTGATCGACTGGCGGCACGCCGGTGAGGGCGTTGATCCTCTCTTCGAGGTCCGCGATCACCTCGGTCGGCGCGGAGCTCCCGGTCTCCGGCTTGTACTTGATTCCGTTGAACTGGTACGGGTTGTGACTGGCGGTGACGACGGCCGCGCCGGTCGCCTTGCGGTCGATCACGGTCCACGACGCGACCTGGGTCGGCGACGGACGATCGAAGATGAGGGTCCGCACCCCGTTGGTCGCGAATATGTCCGCGACGGTGCGCGCGAAATCTTCAGAGGCGAAACGGCAGTCGTAGCCGACGACCGCGAGCGGATCGTCCGAGCGGGACTTCATGTACTCGGCCGCGCCCTGCGCGACGCGGCGCACGTTTTCGTATGTGAAATCGTCGGCAATCACTCCGCGCCACCCATCCGTGCCGAACTTGATCCGGTCTGCTGCCATTTGCGCTCCAAAGAATAGTCACCGGGGCCCCCCGAAGTCGAAGACCTCGTGGGGTGGTTATAAGTAGCGGGTCTTGCGCGCCCGCCTGAGCGCCTCGACCACCTTCCGGACGTCCTGAGCGTGAGAGCGCGGAACGACGAGCAGCGCGTCTTCAGTGTCGACGATGATCAAGTCCTTCACGCCGATCGCGGCGATCAGCCGGCGATCACCAAAGATCAGGCTGCCAGTCGTGTCGACGAGAACCGCTTCGCCGTCGACGGAGTTGCCGTGGGCGTCGGCGCGGACCCGGTCGCCCAGCTCGGACCAGTTGCCGATGTCCGACCAGTCGAAGGTAGCCGGTACCAGAAGCAAGTTGTCGGTCTTTTCCATGACGCTGCGATCGATGACCTCGACCGGCAATCGCCTGTACAGCTGCGACGCGGACTGCTCGTCGCCTTTGGCGCGCGCCTCGAGAACCTTTCGCAACCCGGTCAGATGCTTGGGCGCATGCCGCTGCATCTCCGCAAGAAAGATCCCCGTCTTCCAGGCGAACCATGCGACGTTCCAGTAGTAACCACCGGACTTGAGGAACCGTTTTGCCGTCCTCAGCGCAGGCTTCTCGATGAACTGCTGCACGCGGCGAGTTCCGAGCGGCCCGGGCCGCGATGCATGCAAGTAGCCCAGGCCGGTCGATGGGTATCTTGGCTTGAGGCCGATCGCGATCAGGTTGTCTGTCAAGTCCGCAGCGTGAAGCGCAGCGCGCAGTGCGCGCGATACCTCAGGCCGTCCCCTGACGACATGATCAGATGCCATAGCCAGCATTACGCCAGTCGCGTCGAGCTGATGCAGCGTCAATGCCGCAAGCCCGTAGGCATTGGTCGTGCCTCGCGCTACCGGCTCGATGATCATGTGATCGGAGTCGACTTCTGGAAGCGCCGCGCTGATGATTTCGCGCTGGCTGAGCTCTGTGACGATGAAGACCTCGTCTACAAGGCCGCGGACCCGGTCGTAAGTGTCACGCAGCAGCGTCCTGCCACCACGGGCCAGTGGAAGCGTGTGCTTTGGTGTGAGCCGGCGTGAGCGAGGCCACAATCGCGTGCCCGCCCCTCCGGCCGGAATTACGGCGTAATGCTTCTGGCTCAAGCCTTTTGCGACAACTCTTCCGCGAGCTCCTTGGCTCGCGCGGTCGACTCCCACGGCGCGTCGATGTCCGTGCGACCGAAGTGGCCGTAAACCGCCGTCTGCCGGAAAAGCGGGCGCCGCAGGTTGAGCTCTTTGATGATCCCGAGAGGGCTCAGGTCGAAGAGCTTGCTCACCGCGGTCGAAATCGCCGAATCCGGCAGCTTGCCGGTGCCAAAGGTGTCGACGCGGATCGCGACGGGCTTCACGACTCCGATCGCATATGAGATCTGCACCTCGCAGCGCGATGCCAGCCCGGCGGCGACCACGTTTTTCGCGACGTACCGCGCTCCGTATGCCCCGGCTCGGTCCACCTTGGTGGGGTCCTTGCCCGAGAAGCAGCCGCCGCCGTGGCGGGCGTAGCCGCCATACGTGTCGACCATGATCTTGCGGCCGGTCAGCCCGGCATCCGCGACGGGCCCACCGACCACGAAACGGCCGGTCGGGTTGATGAACGTCCGGATGCCGTTGGCGCGCAACTCGGCCGGGATGACGGCGTCGATCACATGTTCGGTGATGTCGGCCCGCAGCTGCTCAGCGCCGATTTCGTCGTGGTGCTGGGCCGAAAGCACGACGTTATCCACGCCGTCCGGCCGGCCATCCGCTCCATACCGGACGGTGACCTGGACCTTGCCGTCCGGCCGGAGGTAGCTGAGCGTCTTGTTGCGCCGCACCTCGGCCAGCCGGTGCGCGAGCCGGTGGGCGAGCGTGATCGGCAGCGGCATCAGCTCCGGCGTCTCGTCGCAGGCGAAACCGAACATCATTCCGGAGTCGCCCGCGCCCCCAACGTCAACCCCCTGCGCGATGTCCGGGGACTGTTCGTCGATGCTGGTTACGACGCCGCACGTCTCAGCGTCGAAGCCGTACTTGGCGCGCGTGTAGCCGACCTCGCGAACGGTCTGCCGGATGATGCGGGGGATATCGACATAGCAGTCGGTCGTGATCTCGCCGACCACGATCACCAGCCCGGTCGTGACGATCGCCTCGCAGGCGACGCGGGCCAGCGGATCCTTGGCCAGGATCGCGTCGAGGATGGCATCCGAGATCTGGTCGGCGAGCTTGTCCGGATGGCCCTCGGTGACCGACTCGGACGTGAACAGCGTCGATTCCGCCATGGCAGCAAAGTCCTCCACTGAATCTCCCGCGCCGGCAAGGACAATCCCCAAGCGCCAGGTTCATACCTCTGGGACGGGCGAATCCTACTGCAATTCCAAGTAGTGGATTCCTGAGTGGCGAAACAGCCTCGAGCCGCGCTGAGACAGCAACTTCGCGGTGGCCACCCGCGCGGCCTCCATCACCGTGTCGAGGTGCTCGCGCTTCATCTCCCACGTTGCGGTGGCAGACGTGACCGGACAGAGCACGACAATGCGTGTTCGATCCCGAAGTTGCTCGTAGTCGGCGAGCATCTGGTGGTGCAGCGACAGCTGCAGGGTTCGGGCGATCAGCTCTGGCAGGGTCGTGGGCACGACCGCGTACTCACCTCCGCCCATCAGGCTGATGGCGAGGATCTCCTTTGCCCCGTCGGCGACGGCGATGTTCAAGGGCGTGTTGTTGACCACGCCGCCGTCGAGGTGCTCACGATCCGCGATGCGCACCGACGGGAACAAGCCCGGGATGGCGGTGGAAGCAAGCAGCGCGGGCGTCAGCAAACCTGAGCGGAACACCGCGGGCTTGCCCGCGTTGAGGTCGGTCGCCACCACCGCCAGCGAGATGCGGAGCTGCTCGAAGGTGGTCACGCCGGTCAGTGCCTGGGCCCGCTCGATCAGCCGGCGGATGTTCTGCTGCGGCAGAGCGCTCACCTGGTCCCGCCTCAAACCCGAAAGGATCATGCCGAGCGGGTGTGCGCGGAAGACCTCGACCGCCTGCCGTGACATCCAGACCTCGCGCAGCATCATGGTGCCCGCCAGCGACGGATAGGCCGCGATCGCACTGCCGTTCAGGGCGCCCACGCTTGTGCCCACGACCGCAGCCGGAGGATCCACGCCGGCCTCGAACAAGCCCTGAAGCACCCCGACCTGCGCGGCGCCTCGCGCGCCGCCTCCGCCCAGCACCCACGTGCGCCGAGCGGGTCCGAAGATGGTCTAGGTTCCTTCTTCCCAGGACGAGAGGTAGTGCTCTTGCTCCGCCGTCAGGGTGTCGATTTTGATTCCCATCGCGTGGAGCTTCAGCCGCGCCACCTCGGCGTCGATGTCAGCCGGCACGTCGTATACCTTGCGCTCCAACGTCCTGGCGTGCTTGGCCAGGTACTCCGCGCAGAGCGCCTGGTTGGCGAAGCTCATGTCCATCACCGCGGCCGGGTGCCCCTCGGCGGCGGCCAGGTTGATGAGCCGGCCCTCGGCGAGCACGTGGAGGCGCCGGCCGTCACCCATCTTGTATTCCTGCACCGACGGCCTCACCTGGCGCACGCCGGTCGCGAGCTGGTCCAGCGCCTTCAGGTTGATCTCGGAGTTGAAGTGACCGGAGTTGGCGAGGATCGCCCCGTCCTTCATCGCCTCGAAGTGCTGGCGGTCCAGCACGTTCACATCACCCGTGACCGTGACGAAGATGTCGCCGTCGCGTGCGGCCTCGTCCATCCTCATGACCCGAAACCCGTCCATGGCCGCCTCGAGGGCCTTGACGGAGTCGATCTCGGTGATGACCACGTCGGCGCCGTGACCTTTCGCCCGCGAGGCCAGCCCACGACCGACCCAGCCGTATCCAGCGATGACGAAGGTCTTCCCGGCGAGCAGCACGTTGGTCGCGCGAATGATCCCGTCGATCGTCGACTGGCCGGTCCCGTACCGGTTGTCGAACATGTGCTTTGTGTCGGCCTCGTTGACGGCGACGATCGGGTAGCGGAGCACCCCCTTGTCGGCCATCGCGCGCAGCCTCACGACCCCGGTCGTGGTCTCTTCGGTGCCACCGATGACTTCCGGGAGTTGGGCCTGGCGCGACTTGTGCAGCACCGACACCAGGTCGGCGCCATCGTCCATGGTGAACGATGGGTGGTGGTCGAGCGCCGCCTCGATGTGCTGGTAGTACGTGTCGTTGTCCTCACCGCGAATGGCGTAGGTCTTGATCGCGTGCTGCGACGCCAGCGCGGCGGCAACCGCGTCGTTGGTCGAGAGAGGGTTGGACGCGCACAGCGCGACGTCCGCGCCGCCGGCTTTCAGCGTCAGCATGAGGTTGGCGGTCTCGCTGGTCACATGAAGGCACGCGGCGAGCTTGAGTCCTTTCAGCGGAAGCTCTTTCGCGAATCGCGCTCGGATCAAGGTCAGGACCGGCATCTCGCGCGCCGCCCAGTCGATGAGGTCCTGGCCCTGCGCGGCCAGGTTCAGGTCTTTGACGTCACTGCCTTTGGTACTGACTTTCAAGTCTCTTCTCATCTCCTCAATACACGATCTCACTGGCCACTTCGACGCCGTCGAGGAGCTTCCGGCCGCCCAGGTCCTTCAGCTCGATGAGTACCTGCACGCCGACGACCTCGCCGCCGAGCTTTCGTATCAACCGGACCGCGGCGGCCGCCGTGCCGCCCGTGGCCAGTACATCATCGACGATCAGCACCTTCTGGCCGGGCTCGACGGCGTCCGAATGCACCTGCAGCTCATTGGCGCCGTATTCGAGCTGGTAAGCGTCGCTGATCGTTTTCCAAGGCAGCTTTCCGATCTTGCGGATCGGGACGAAGCCGGCATTGAGCTTCACCGCGATCGCCGCGCCAGGTATGAAACCGCGCGCCTCGATCGCGGCGACCAGGTCGGGCTCGGGGTCCGTCCACCGCTTCGACATCATGTTCACGACCTCGCGGAAGAGCTCCTTGCGAGCCAGCAGGGGCGTGATGTCGCGAAAGGTGATGCCTGGCTGCGGGAAGCCGGGAACGTCCCGGACGTACTGCTTGAGCTGCTCGGGCGTGGTCATACCACCGATCGGAAGTATTCCAGGGTCCGGGTCAGACCGTCCTCGAGCGCCACCTCGGGCTCCCAGCCGAGCAGCTTGCGAGCGTGGGTGATGTCCGGCCTTCGCTGCTTCGGGTCGTCGACCGGCAGGTCGCGGTGCACGATCTCGCTCTTCGACCTGGCCAGCCGCACGATCGTTTTCGCCAGCTCCAGCACGGTCACCTCGTGAGGGTTGCCAAGGTTGACGGGCATCTCGTCCCCGCGCTCGAGCACGAGGAGCACGCCACGCACCAGGTCGGACACGTAGCAGAGGCTGCGTGTTTGGGAACCGTCGCCGTAGACGGTGATCGGTTCGTTCTTGATCGCTTGGGCCATGAAGTTGGGCACCGCTCGACCGTCCGAGACCTGCATGCGCGGGCCGTGCGTGTTGAAGATGCGAATGATCCTGGTGTCCACCTTGTGGGCGCGGTGGTAAGCCATCGCGAAGGCTTCCGCACAGCGCTTGGCCTCGTCGTAGCAGCCCCGAGGCCCGATCGTGTTCACGTTGCCCCAATACGACTCGGGCTGCGGATGGACGAGCGGGTCGCCGTAGATCTCGGAAGTCGAGGCGAGCAGGAACGTGGCGTCTTTGGCGCGCGCCAGGCCGAGCATGTTCATCGTGCCGAGAGTGCCGACCTTGAGGGTGTGGATCGGGTTCGCGTCGTACTGAGGCGGCGACGCCGGCGAGGCGAAGTGCAGGACGTAGCGAACGTCTCCGCCCATGAAGATGCCCTGGTTCACATCGGCTTGGCTGAACTCGAAGTCCGGATGCCCTTCGAGCGCGCGCAGGTTGTCGCGCGAGCCGGTGATGAAATTGTCCAGCGCCAGCACACGCATGCCTTTGTCCAGAAGGGCCGCGCAAAGGTGAGAGCCGATGAAGCCGGCCCCACCCGAGACCACGGCTCGAGGCTTGGCGGTGTCGTTACTCGCGGCCAATTCCTCGATACGTGAACCCGTGGCCGCGCATTACGGGAGGGTCGTAGATGTTGCGGCCGTCGATGATGACCGGCCTTCTCATCGAGTGCTTGACGCGTGCCAGGTCGAGGTAACGAAACTCGTTCCACTCCGTGACCACGACCAGTGCATCGGCGCCGGCGGCTGTCTCGTAGGCGCCATCCATGTACTCGATGTCCGGCATGATGGTGCGCGCGCGCTCCATCGCCGCGGGGTCGTAAGCGCGCACCGTGGCACCGGCGGCGAGCAACACCCTGGCGATGTCGAGGCTGGGCGCCTCCCGAAGGTCGTCGGTGTTCGGCTTGAACGCCAGCCCGAGAAGGCCGATCACCCGGCCCGGAAGCTCTTCGAGGCAGTCCCTGAGCTTGTCGATCACGAGCATCCGCTGGTCGCGGTTGATGTCCATGACCGCGTGAAGGAGCTCGGGGTGATAGTCGAACCGTTCGGCGAGAGCCGCCAGTGCCTTGACGTCCTTCGGGAAGCACGAGCCCCCGTATCCGATGCCGGCGTCGAGGAAGCTCGGCCCGATTCGCTTGTCGAGTCCCATGCCCTCCGCCACGAGCTTGGCGTCGGCGTCGACGCGCTCGCAGATCCGTGCGATCTCGTTGATGAACGAGATGCGCGCCGCCAGGAAGGCGTTGGACGCGTACTTCACCATCTCGGCTGTGTAGATGTTCGGGGTGATCAGGATCGGAGCGTCGAGCGTGCTGTACAGAAGGGCCACCTTGTCCGCGGCCTCTCGGTCGTGGCTGCCGATGACGACCCGGTCGGGGTGCATGAAGTCCTGGATCGCCGAGCCCTCCCGCAGAAACTCGGGATTCGAAACGACGGCCGCCTCGTGTCCTCGGTTTGGCTTTTTCAAAACGGTCGAGACCATGTCACCGGTGAGGGGAGGCACGGTGGACTTGTTGACGACGACCAGCGGCCCATCCATGCAGTTCGCGATCGACGTCGCCGCCGCCTCGACATACGAGAGGTCGGCCTCGCCGCCCTCGCCTTCAGGAGTGCTCACGGCGATGATCGCGTATTCGGCGCCGGGGATGGCGTCCTCGTATGCGGTGGTGTAGCGAAGCCGGCCCGCCCTGGCGTTTCGCTCGACGAGCTCATTGAGCCCCGGCTCGTAGAAGGGAACGTGATGGTTCTTGAGCTGGGCGATCTTCTCGTGGTTGATGTCGACGACCACCACGTCATTGCCGAGGTCGGCGAGGCAGGCAGCTGTCGTAAGCCCCACGTAGCCGGCGCCGATGACCGCAACCTTGCTCAAATCGAACGGATTATCTCAGTTCGAATCTCTTCTCCCACCGAGGCCTTGGAACCCGCATCGGACTGGGGAACGCGGGTTTGGATTCGGAGCGATACCCGCATTGGACTGGGAAATGCGGGTTTGGTGTGGGCTTGAGCCAAAGCGCTTCGGACCTCGGCCACCACGCTTTTCGGCCGGCGCAGGACATCAGCGGCTGTGAACATAAACACTGGGTGCCAGGCGCCGCCAGCTCGCACCTTCGAGGTGCCAGCGGGAAAGACCCGCGAGCCGGGCCGCTGCCACTGTAAACGGTCCGCGAGTGAGCTCCTTGGGGACGGCGGGCTGCCGTGGAACGAGGTCAGCATCTCCCGCGCCGTCACCCACCGCAATCCGACTTGTCAAGGAGCTCCGGAACCCGGCATCCGACTGCGGATGCGGGTTTGCTGACCCTCCTGATACCCGCATCCGCCAGTGGATGCGGGTTCTCTACGAGCCCAGCACCGACTCGTATGCGGCGATCGTTTCCCGGGCGGCTCGGCGCCAGCTGAACGCCTTTGAACGCTCCAACCCGGCCCGGCGCCACCGCTCCGCCTCCCCGATCATGCGAGCCGCGGCGCGGCCGAGCGCGCCGGCATCGCCGTCATCCACGAGCAGCCCCGCCTCGCCGACGACCTCAGGAAGGCTCGAGTTGCGAAAGGCTGCCACCGGGCACCCACACGCCATGGCTTCGAGACACGGGAGGCCGAACCCCTCGTACCGGCTCGGGAACACGAAACAGCCAGCCGCGCTGTAAAGGTCCGCCAACCCTTCGTCGTCGACGCGTCCAAGCTGCCTGGCACCGGTCAGGCTCGAAGGGGCCTGGCGCCCTGGGGCGCCGGCGACCACCAGCTCGAGCTCCGGGTCGACCTCGCGGGCCGCAGCCCACGCGCGAAGCAAAGACCCAGGATCCTTGCGCGCGTCGAGCGCGCCGACGAACAGCAGGTAGCCTGGATCCACGTCCCACCGATCCTTGACCCGCTCCGGCGCTCCCGGCCTCGGCTTGAACACATCGTCCGCAGCTTCGAGCACGACCCGAATCCGATGCGGGTCGACTCCTGCGATGCGAGCGGCGTCCTCGGCCGTCGCCTCGGAAACCGCGATCACCGCGTCCGCGCGCCGGAGAAGACGCTTGCCGAGCCAGTAGCGGAAACGCTCGCCGCGCATCCGCGGCCCGCCCCAGGCCCATGGGATGAGGTCGTGCACGGTAACGGCGACGGGGCACGGGGATCGTCCCGGCAGGCGGAGGTCGATCGCGTGGTAGAGGGCAGGGCGGATGCGCTCGAGATCCGTGCTCAGCGCGACGGCTTCCTCGTAGCCGGCGAGCTGACCGCGGTAACGGCGGCGGGAGCCGGCCAGGCGATAGCCGCCGGGCGGCAGCTCCGGTTCGTCCAGGCGCGCGTCCAAGAGGAGGGTGAGCCTCTTGTCAAACCCTTCTGCGATCAGCCCTTTGAGCAAGCCCCTGGCGTATGAACCGATGCCCCGGCCCGCGCTCGGACCCTGGAGGGAACGCACATCCAACAGCACCCGAGATGAACTCAAAGGTCGAGCCATCATAATTTGGCCGCCATGGAAGCTCTGGATATGGTCATCGTCGGCGGTTGCGGGCATGTCGGCCTGCCGCTCGCCCTTTCGCTTGCGGATTGCGGTTACAGGGTGGGCATCGATGACATTGATGCAACGAAGGTCGCGTACGTCAAAGCCGGCAACGTCCCATTTCTGGAAAACGGCGCGGACACGCTGCTCAAGAAGCTTCTACCCACCGGGCGGCTGGAGCTTGCGTCAGACCCTAGCCTCGTGGAAAACACCGAAACGGTCATCCTGGTCATCGGCACCCCGATCGACGAGTTCATGAACCCTTCGGTGCGGATCTTCGACAAGGTGCTGGACGAGCTCATGCCGCATCTGAAGAACAGCACGATGATCGTTCTCAGGTCTACGGTCTTCCCGGGTACGACCGAATCGGTCGAAAGGCGCCTCCGTGCCGCAGGCATCCAGGCCGATGTCGTCTTCTGTCCGGAACGTATCGCGGAGGGCCACGCCCTTGAGGAGTTGCGGACGCTTCCCCAGCTCGTGGGAGCTTCTTCGGATCGCGGGTTCGAGAGGGCCAGCGCGCTCTTCGAGCGGCTCGGCGTAGCAACCGTGCGCACCAGTCCGCTCGAGGCCGAGCTCGCCAAGCTGCTCACAAACACCTGGCGCTATATGAAGTTTGCGATCGCCAACCAGTTCTTTCAGATCGCGCATCGGTCGGGGGTCGATTACAACAACGTTCTCGATGCGATCCGCCACGACTACCCGCGCGCACAGGACCTGCCCGGTCCTGGATTTGCCGCCGGGCCCTGCCTGTTGAAAGACACGATGCAGCTGTCTGCCTATACACCGGACCACTTCCCGATGGGCCAGGCCGCGATGCAGATCAACGAGGGGCTGCCCAACTACATCGTCGACACGCTCAACTCGCGGCGGCCTCTGCAAGGACGCACCGTTGGAATCCTGGGCATGGCCTTCAAAGGTGAGTCCGACGACCCGCGCGCCTCGTTGGCCTACAAGCTTCGCAAGCTTGCCGCGTTCAAAGGTGCGCAGGTCCTCTGCACGGACCCATTCATCGAAGACCCTTCATTCGACTCGCTGGAGAAGGTCCTGAGCGATTCACACGTCCTCGTCATCGCCGCCCCGCACACCGCCTACAAGAAGCTCGACCTCGCAGGTCGCGATGTCGTCGACATCTGGGGCATCACGGGCCCCATCCGGCTCTGAAAGTCCTAAATATGAGAGGAAACCCGGATGGTTTCCTCTGCGCGCAAGCGCGAGCAGGATGGGACCTACTGATCGCATCGCGCGTGCGGCTTTGCCGCATGCGCTGCTCTCCTTCCGGTATGTGGATGGGACTTTATTAAGTTGTTACTCCTCACCACGAATCGGCCACATTCAAGGACGCGGTTGAGACGGCCTGGCGAAGCCAGGCCTGCTTGCGACTCATGAAGGTCCTCGTCACCGGCGCCGCGGGGTTTATTTCCGGTTACCTGGTTTCCGAGCTCTTGCACGCCGGTCATGAGGTGATCGGCGTCGACAACTACAGCAAGTACGGGCCTCTCAAGCGAAGCTTCGACAGCGACCCGCGCTACCGCCTCGTCGAGGGCGACGCGAAGGACGCGGTACTCCTGACCGAGCTCGCCGCCGACTGCGACCAGCTCGTGGCGGGCGCCGCCATGATCGGAGGCATCTCGTACTTCCACGAGTTCGCCTATGACCTGCTCGCGGAAAACGAGCGGATCTGCGCCGCGACCTTCGACGCCGCGATCAGCGCTCACCGTCTCGGGCGGTTGCAGAAGATCACGGTCATCTCCAGCAGCATGGTGTTCGAATCGGCCACGACCTTTCCCACTCCCGAAGGCGCACAGGCAACCAGCCCACCACCCAGATCGACATACGGGTTTCAGAAGCTCGCGACGGAGTTCTTCGCGCATGGTGCGCACGAGCAGTACGGCCTTCCCTTCACCATCGTGCGACCGTTCAACTGCGTCGGCATCGGCGAACGCCGCGCCCTGCGCGATCACCAGGTCATGAGCGGCAACGTGAAGCTGGCGATGAGCCACGTCGTCCCCGACCTGTGTCAGAAGGCGTTGAAAGGCCAGGACCCTCTGCACATCCTTGGCGACGGCAGCCAGGTGCGGCACTACACCTATGGCGGCGACCTGGCGCGTGGGATTCGCATCGCCATGGAATCGGAAAATGCCCTCAACGACGACTTCAACCTCTCGACCGCTCAATCCACGACGGTCCGCGAGCTGGCCGAGGTGATCTGGCGCAAAGTCCACGGCCCGGATCGCCCGCTCAACCTCGTGTCGGACGCGCCGTACGAGCACGACGTGCAGATGCGTGTGCCGGATGTGCGCAAGGCGCGCGAGGTGCTCGGCTTCGAGGCCACGACCTCGCTCGACGAGATGCTCGACGAGGTGATTCCCTGGATCGGCGAAGAGATCAAGGCGGGCAGGATCTGATCGACGACTCGACTCCGGCGCTCAGCATCGTGATACCCGTCTACAACGAGGGCGAGAACGTCGTTCCAACCCTCCGGGGAGTCGTCGAGAAGACCCGTTCCAGACCGCTCGAGGTGCTCGTCGTCCACGACTTCGACGAGGACACCACGGTGCCGGTGGTCAAGCGCTTGCAGGCGGAGATGCCCCAGCTGCGTCTTCATCGCAACACGCTGGGACGCGGCGTGCTCAACGCGATGAAGTCAGGTTTGCGTGCAGCCAGAGCTCCCTACGTGCTCATCACGATGGGTGACGGCTCGGACGATCCTGACGACATCGACCGGATGTACCAGCTGGCTCGCGCGGGAGCGGACGTCGTGGCGGGGTCGCGATACATGCGCGGCGGGCGTCAGCTCGGCGGACCTCTCCTGAAGCGATCAATGTCGCGCGTGGCCGGGCTGTCCCTTCACTGGCTCGGTGGGATCCCCGTGCATGACGCGACCAGCAACTTCCGGATGTACTCCAAGCGCCTGCTCAACCAGGTGACCATCGAGTCGACCGGTGGCTTCGAGCTCGGCATCGAGCTGACCGTCAAGGCATACCTCCTCGGCATGACGGTGGCGGAGGTGCCTACGACCTGGCGGGACCGCACCGCGGGCACGAGTAGGTTTCAGCTGTGGCAGTGGCTCCCGCGGTACTTGAAGTGGTACCAACGCGGGGTCGCAGGTAGGTTCAGGAGGTCTGCTTGAGCGGTCTGTAGTTCCGCTTGTAGTAATCCCAGTACTCGCCCGATTTAAGCGGCCGCCACCATTCAGGGTGTTCCTGGTACCAGCGCACAGTTCGCTCCAGGCCTTCAGCAAGGCTAACCCTGGGTTCCCAACCGAACTCTGTGATCCGACTGATGTCCAGGGCGTAGCGGTAGTCGTGCCCAGGCCGGTCGGCGACGAACTCGATGAGGCTGCTGGGTTTGCCGATGATCTGCAGCACGGCCTGCGCAACATTTAGACCGGAGGTTTCGGCGCCCGTGCCCACGTTGAACACGCTTCCGACCGGCGCCTCGTGGAGAACCATGTCGATTGCTCGGCAATGGTCCTCGACATAGACGTAGTCCCTCACCGCGGAACCGTCGTTGTACAGCGGCAGCGGACGATCGTCGATTGCGTTCGTGATGAGCACCGGGATGAGCTTTTCCGGGTACTGGTACGGTCCGTAGTTGTTCGACCCGCGCGTGACGAGAAGTGGCAGCCCGAAGCTTTCGGCGTAGGCGCGGGCCAGGTGCTCGCCCCCCGCCTTGCTCGCGGAGTACGGGCTGCGAGGTTTGAACCCGTCATCCTCGCGCGATCGGCCAGTGGGCACGTCGCCGTAGACCTCATCGGTGCTCACCAGCAGGAAGACCTCGTGACGATGCTTGCGCGCGGCCTCGCACAACACGGCCGTTCCACGGACGTCTGTTTCGATGAATGCGAATGGATCCATGAGCGAGCGATCAACATGTGTCTCCGCGGCGAAGTTGACAATGGCGTCCGCTTCTGCCGCCAAGGAGTCGACGAGTTCGGCGTCGCAAATGTCGCCGTGAATGAACCGGTAGCCGGGCTGGCCGTCGAACTCGACGAGATTGGCCAGGTTGCCCGCATACGTCAGCTTGTCGAGCACTGTGATCTCGACGTCAGGACGCGTGGTACGGATCAGGCGCACGAAGTTGGAGCCGATGAAACCAGCGGCCCCGGCGACGAGGAGCCGGTTCAGCGAGCGTTCGCTCACTTGATCGCGGGTCCCGCCGTCCAGTCGTATCCGATCTCCGGATCGTCGTGGGGGATCCTGCCCTCGTCGTCCGGCGCGTAGACGCTCGAGGTGATGTAGAGGATGTGGCTCAGGTCGAGAGCGCGGCATCCGTGAGCAACGCCCGGTGGAATCCGGAGGCATTTCGCAGCGGTGTCTCCCATGAGGAACTCCATCAGCTTGCCCTTGGTCGGCGACCCGTCTCGCGTGTCGTAGAGCGCCACCTTGATCGCGCCGATCACGTACCACCAGTCCGTCTGACGTTGGTGAATGTGCCACGCCTTGGCGGTGCCGGGATACATCAGCGAATGGCTCCACTGGCCGAAGTGGTCGAAGAACTCGTCGTTCTCGCGAATGACCTCGCGGAAGAAGCCACGCTCGTCTGCGTGAGTGACCAGGTCCTTGATCACGACGCCGTCAATCACCTTTAGTTTCAAGCTCCCTCCTGCAGGTTGGCGCCATTCGCGCGCACGAAGTCGTTGGCCGCGTAGTACGCCGTCATCGACTCTCCCGCGTCTCCCCAGAAACCTTCGAGGATGTCGTACTCCATGACGCCCCGTTCCAGATACCAGTTGTTGACGTCGGTGATCTCCAGCTCCCCACGACCAGACGGCTTGAGCTTGGGCAGGACCGACCAGACCGTCTCGTCGTAGAAGTACACGCCCGTCACGGCGTAATCGCTCGGGGGGTGTTCCGGCTTTTCGATGATCTTTTCGATGCGCCCGTTGCCGTTCAGCTGAGCCACGCCCAGGTGGCGCAGGTGTTCGCTGTCGCTTTCCTTCGAAAGCACGACCCGAGCGCCGCGCTCCTGCTTCCGGAACGCTTCGGCGCAGTGGCGGATCGAGCGCCCGAAGATGTTGTCGCCCAGGAGGACCACGACGCGGTCCCCGCCCACGAACTTCTCCGCCAGGCCCAGCGCCTCGGCGATGCCGCCAGGCTTGTCCTGGTAGGCGTAGAAGAGGCGGTCGATCCCGAACTCCTGGCCGTTGCCGAGCAGACGGAGGAACTCGCCGGCGTGAGTTCCGCCCGTGACCAGCATCATCTCGGTGACGCCCGCCACGACCAGCGCCTCGATGGCATAGCTGATCATCGGCCGGTCGTAGATCGGCAGCAGATGCTTGTTGGTGATGCGGGTCAGGGGGTGCAGACGGCTGCCCGTCCCCCCCGCGAGGATCACGCCTTTCATCAATGGCGGATTCTAGGTGGTGGCTTCCACGCCGGGCAGCCGAAGGATATTCGCGGCATCGGCGGCCAGAGCCAAGGAGAGGGTGGCGCAAGGAGGAGCGCACCGTGGTGCGTGACGACGCGGCGCCGGGCCCCTCGACGCCGGCTTCAGCGCCGTAGGCGCCCGGCCGCCTAGGCCGCGAATATCCGAGGAGGCCCGGCACGGATGCCACGGCAGGGGAACCCTATGCTTCAGGCGATGGGAGGAGATCCGGGCGCGCCCGCCCCGGGCGCGGCGCAGACGCGCTTCTCGGCCGACGGCTTCTGGTGGTGGGACGGCGCCCAGTGGCGGCCGGCGCTGTCCGAGGACCGGCTCTGGCGCTGGAATGGGCAGACCTGGGAACCGGCCCGCCTCGGCGCATCCCAGACTTCGCGCGGGGGCGTGGGAGCCGCGGTCGGGATCACCGTGGTGGCTTTCATCGGCGTCCTCGTACTGGTCTCGCTCCTCGTCATCGTGATCCTTCTGACCATGGGCAACCAGATCACCAACGTGTTCTCCAACGTGGTGGCGGCGCTCAACGGTGGGTAGGTACAGCGCCTGAACAGGAAGTAAGGCACAAGGTGTTGTGGCAGACTGGCCGCGACACCGAGCATGCCGAGACCCGACAACTGGCCACGAACGATCCTCCACGTCGACCTCGACGCCTTCTACACGTCCGTCCACCAGCGCGACGATCCGAAGCTTCGCGGCATCCCGGTCGCCGTCGCCGGCCGGTCTAAACGGGCGGTGGTCATGGGCGCCTCCTACGAGGCACGGGCCTTCGGGGTGCGCTCCGCCATGCCGCTGCACGAGGCCTTGCAGCTTTGCCCCCAGCTGATGGTCGTCACGCCAGACGGCGCCCGCTACCGCGACGCGAGCCGCGCGGTGCACCAGATCTTCCGCCGCTTCACCTCGCCGGAGCTCGTGGAGGGAATCGCTCTCGACGAGGCCTACCTGGACGTCACGGCGCGGACTCGACACGGGACTTCCAACGCCGAGGACGTGGCCCGGCGGATCAAATTCCAGGTCCACACCGAGGTGGGCCTCACTGCGTCGGTCGGCGCCGCGACCTCCAAGCTGGTGGCGAAGGTCGCCAGCGGCACCCACAAACCAGACGGCCTCTACCTGGTGCCTCCGGGGGCGGAGGCCGGCTTCCTCGCCCCTCTCCCGATCGGGGTCATCCCTGGCCTGGGACCCAAGACCGAGGAGCGGCTGAACGCGATGGGCCTGCGCACCGTCGGAGAGCTGGCCACCTACGAGACGCAGAGGCTGGTCCAGGCGCTGGGCGTGGGAGGAGCCGTGCTTCAGCGATTTGCGCAGGGCCGAGACCGGGCGCCGGTCGATGGCAGCAAGCCTGCGAAGACCATCTCGGCCGAGACGACCTTCGAAAAGGACGTGAGCGATCGCGGAGAGCTGGAGAAGGCTCTGCGCGAGCTGACCGATCGAGTCGTCGAGCGGCTGAAGGCGGAGGACGTTCGCGCGAGGACGATCTACGTGAAGCTGAAGCTGCCGGACTTCAGGCTGGTGAGTCGCCAGGTGAGCCGGACGAGCCCGACCGACGACGTCGAGACGATCTTCCGCGCCGCGCGTTCGGCGCTGGAGAAGTCGCATGTGGAGTCACGCCCGGTGCGTCTGATCGGGGTGGGCCTTTCGGGCCTCGAGCACCCTGCGCCCGACCTGCAGCTGACGCTCTTCGACTAGGCGCGGTCCGGTCGACGACCGGCCGCGGCAGAGCCGCCAGGACCTCTCCGACGGTCGTCCACCCGAACTTCTCCCGCGTTCGCGCGATCAGCGCGCGGAACACCATCGCTGTCGCACGTGCATCGTCGAGGGCCGCGTGCGCCGGAGTGACGTCGAGGGCGAGCTCCTGAACCAGTCGCGCCAGGCCCGGCGTCTGACCTTTGGGAAACTCCAGCACGAGCCGCGCAAGGGCCGACGTGTCGATGATGGGGTGCTGGAGCGGGCTCTCGAGTCCGCGACCGACGAGCCAGGTGTCGAAGGCGTCGTGGCTGTGCTCGACCAGCACGGCGCCGTGAGCGAAACGCAGAAAGGCACGGCGCGCGTCACGAAACTCCGGTGCTCCGATCAGCATCGAGCGGTCGATGTGATGGCGCCTGTGGGCGTACGGGTTGATCGGCGCCTGGCAATCGACCAGCGTGTCGAAGAATGAAAGCGGGCCGTCGAGCCGGAACCGCTCGGCCCCGATCTCGAGGACCAGGAACGGGGCGTTCCCGGTGGTCTCGACGTCTAGGGCCACGAACTGAGCGTCGCCAAGGTTCGTCTGCGGCCCGACCTCCGGCTCGTCGACCGCGATCTCTTCCCACGGGACCGGCTTCATGGCCCCGCGCGGCTTGACGAAGAACGGCTTGGAGCTCATCTCGAGAGCGCCAGGGCTCGGCGGGCCCAGGCGATCTCCTCCCCGGTCAATCCGCGCAGGAGCAGCACGGCCGCGCCGTAGACGGCCACGCCGACCGCAATGGGAATCGCCATCGCGACGCCGCCCAGGTCTTTCAGCGGGAAGACGGCGATGCCCATGACCAGACCGGCCAGCACCACGCGCCAGCTCAGCCGCCAAACGGGCACGCGACCGATGTGGCGCGCGGTGAGCGTCCAACCCGCCACCCCGAGGACGATCTCCGTCAAGACCGTCGCCCAGCTCGCTCCGATGTACCCGAAGGTCGGGATGAGGGCGAGGTTCATCGCAACGTTGGCAAGCAGGCTCCAACCCGCGGCCCACGTGAACGAGGCCTGGTGGTCGGTCGCGCTCAGCGCTCCGATGAAGGCGTTGTTCACGAACGCGAAGCCAAGCGACAGGGCAAGGATCCGCAGGGCCGGCTCGGAGCGATCGTAAGTCGGGCCGAACAGGGCCTGGTTCAGCGGATGCGCGAGCACGAAGATGCCAACGCTCATCGGCCAGCCGACGAGCAGCAGTGCTTTGAAGAACCGGCTCACAGCGTCGAGCAGCTCGCCGGGGCGTTCGCGGTGGTAGATCGAGAGGACGGGGAACACGATCGACAGGAAGGTCATCGGGATGAACAGGAGCGCCTCAAACGGTTTGTACGCGGCTCCGTACCAGCCCGCCTCGACGTGCGGCCTGAGCGCGTATATGAGCGGCTGGTCGATCCGGAAATAGAGGATGGTGAGGACGAAGGTGAGGGCAAACGGCAGCCCCTTCCAGAACCACTCGCGGAGCAGCTGAGGCTCAAACCTCCAACCGATCACCGCGATCCGCTTGAGCGCAAGCACCACCACGAAGTACGAACAGCTGAACGCGTATTGCGCCGCGTAGGCCCAGACGAAGTAGGTGAGACCGCGACCCGTCTTGATTCCAAAGAACACGAACGCGAGAAGAACGACGCTCTCGAGCACCACCGCCACAGCCTCGTAGCCGAGCTTCTGCACCGCGTACAGGCCGTTGCGCAGAAGGGTCGAGTAAGAGGTCAGCACCATGAGGAGAAAGGCGGGAATCAGCAGCGACCCCAAGCCGTTGGCGGCAAGCGCAATCGCCAGCAGGCCCAGGCTCAGGACCGACATGACGAGCCGCAGCGACATCACGTTGCGCAGGTAGCGCTGGATCTCGCCCGGGTGCCGGGCGCCCTCCCGAACGAACAGGACGTTGAAGCCGAGGTCCAGCACCACGCTGACGATCGCCGTGTAGTTCACGAGAGTCGCGAACGCGCCGTAGGGAGCAGCCTTCAGGTAGCGGATCATCGCCAGCACCGTGACCAGCGCCACCAGGCGCGCGACCACCTTGGCGGCAAGGACGAGAACGGTGTTGCGGAGGGCCCGCGAACCCAACCCGCTGCTCGGCACGGGCAGGTCGGCCATTGCGTCGTGATCTGGCAACTGCCCAAATCGTACATATGAGAGACTCCTCGGCCGATGGAGGAGCGGATCAGGATTCTCAGCGGAATGCGCCCGACCGGGCGTTTCCACCTCGGCAACTACCTCGGAGCCGCCAAGAATTGGGTCGAGCTTCAGAGCCGGTACGACTGCTACTACTTCGTCGCCGATTATCACGCTCTGACGACCGAGCCTGACGGTCACACGGTCGAAAGCAAGATCTTCGACCTTGCCGCCGACCTGATCGCGGTCGGCATCGACCCGAAGCGCAGCGTCCTCTATCAGCAGTCGAAGGTGCCTGAGGTCGCGGAGCTGGCTCTTCTACTTTCGATGGTGACCCCGCTGGGCTGGCTGCTGAGAACGCCGACATTCAAGGAGATGGCGAAGAAGCATCCCGACAACGTGAACCTTGGGCTGCTCTCGTACCCGGTCCTCCAGGGCGCCGACATCGTTCTCGTCAAAGGACAGGGCGTGCCCGTCGGGAAGGATCAGCTCCCCCACCTCGAGCTCATCCGCGAGGTCGTGCGCAAGTTCAACCGCACGTACGCGCCCGTCTTTCCAGAGCCGCGCGCGCTGCTGACGGAAACGCCGGAGGTCAAGGGCACCGACGGCAAGCAGCGGATGTCGAAGACCACCGGCAACATCGTTGGCGTGACCGACGAGCCGGCGGTCATCCGCAAGCAGGTGAAGAGCATGGTCACCGACGTCAAGCGCACCTACATGACCCAACCTGGGCACCCGCGAACGTGCAACGTGTGTGCGTTCTACAAGTTCTTCTTCGACGACTGGCAGCACTACTGGGACCTGTGCCGGAAGGCGAAGATCGGCTGCGGCCAGAAGAAGGAGCTCCTCGCCGAGCGGATCATCGAGACGTTCCGGCCGTTCCGCGAGATTCGCGCGGAGCTGAGCCCCGAGCAGGTGACCAGGATCCTCGACCAGGGCAGCGAGGCGACGCGCGTGGTAGCGCGCCTGACCATGAAGGAAGTGCGCCACGCGGTGGGTTTGCCGCTTTTACAGCACGACCTCGCAGCCCGTTAACATTTGGGCCGCATGGCGCTAGAGAGAGTCACGCGGCGGACTTTCATCGGTTGGTGGATGGCCAGCATCTTGACCTCCCTGACGGTCGCCGGCATCGCTCCGATCCTCGTCTTTCTCTGGCCGGCGCCGCCCAAGGGCCAGAAGAAGGGACCACTGACGATCGCCCTCGACACGCCCCTGGACCAGATCAACGACGGCCAGGCGGTCAAGTTCAACGCCCCGACCAGCCCCAACTCGGCGTTCATCATGGCCGACGGGGGAGGCGACAACGCGCCGGGCGACCTTGCCTTTGGAGGCTTCGTTGTCAAGAACCAGGGCAAGGTCGATGTCCTGGCCATCAACTGCTCGCACCTCGGCTGCTCGGTCGCGCTGAACGCCAACGCCAACTCATTCGACTGCCCATGCCACGGATCTCGTTTCCATCTCGACGGCACGGTGCTGCACGGCCCGGCCCAATTTCCCCTGTCACACCTGTCCTGGAAGCAGGGTCAGGATGCCCAGACGATCGAGGTCGACGGCATCATTTTGGGCTTCTGAGGCTGTAGCCCATGGCCATCCCGCACCCTCGCGAGATCCAGCTTGCCGTCGTGCAGTGGCTCGACGAGCGCTACCCATTCACCAAATCCATCGACGAGGCGATGTACCAGCGCGTCCCCAACTTCGCCAACGCCTTCTATTACTGCTTCGGCGGGATGGTCTTCGTCCTGATCGTCCTGCAGCTCCTGACCGGCATCCTGCTGGCCATCTACTACGTGCCGGACGCTCGCGGCAATCCGGCCCCCGCGTACACCAGCGTGAACTTCATCCAGAACACCGTGTACCTGGGCTGGTTGATTCGCGGCGTCCACTTCTGGGGCGCCAACATCCTGATCATCATGGTTCTGCTCCATATGGCCCGGGTTTACTGGACCGGGTCGTATCGAGCCCCCCGGGAGCTGAACTGGATGGTGGGCATCATCATGCTGCTGCTCATCCTCGTCCTCGCTCTCAGCGGCTACCTGCTCCCGTGGGACACCAAGGCCTACTTCGCGACCGAGGTGACGATCAAGATCGCCGGCTCAGCTCCACCGGCGGCGCTGGGCGCTTTCATCAAGACGGTGCTCCAGGGCGGTCCGGTCGTGGGTCCACCCACGCTCCAGATCTTCTTCACCGCCCATGTCTTCCTGCTGCCTGCTTTGATCGTGCTGCTGATGTATGTCCACTTCCGTTTCATCCGGGCACACGGAATCTCGGAGCCGATGTGAGATGAACGAGAACAACATTCCGAAAGGAGGTCCGGGCGCCGCGACGGCCGCCAACGAGATCCCGCTCATCGAGGTGGAGCACAGCGGCCACACGCTCGAACCCGAGTGGAAGCGCCTGCCGATCAGAGCGGATCACATCCTGTATCCGCTGCTGATAGGTATTGCCCTCTTTCCGATTCTGATGGGCTCCGCCGGTCACCACCTCGCCGACGACATGCCCGACGACGAGACCCACCCCTTCTTCCCGGACCATTTCTGGCCGTACCCCGTGATCATCATCTTCATGATGATCACGGTCGGACTGCTCGCCGCCTTCGTGCAGAAGAACCTCCAGCTAGAGCAGTCCGCCGACCCGCGCGCCGTCACCATCCCGCGGCCCGACTGGTACTTCCTCTTCCTCTTCCAGTTCATCAAGCTGGGTAACGAGCTCGTTTTCTCGATCATCATCCCGACAGTCGCCTTCCTAGGGCTCCTCGTCTGGCCGTTCATCGACGCGATCGCCGGCCCGCGCGTGGCCCGGAGGCTGGGCTGGAAGAGGTGGCCGGTGCCCGGCCGGAACATCTACACCGGCACCGGCTTCGTGGTCTTCCTTGCGATCATCGCGCTGCTGGAAGCGTGGGCACTTGCAGGGCCCACCTTCTGCCTGCCGTGGCTTACCGGACCGGTCTGCGGAGCGTAAGTCTGAGAAGGAACCAAGGGTTCCTTCTGCGCGCAAGCGCGAGCAGGAAGTGACGTACTGATTGCATTGCTCATCTTCCTAAAGGTTGGGATCTTTCCTAATAGTTTCTCCACGCAACGATTGGCAGACGAGATAACAAAGTTGCAGCCGGGTTAAACCCGGCTGCCCGTGCGACGCTAGCGGTTGGGTTAGGTTCGGCTGTCGTACAGCTGCTTCGTGAGCTCGATCTGCGCCACGTGCTCTCTGGCATGGCCATAGTTCGAGAGCAGCCATTCGAGGCCGGGTCGCGGCGGGCGGTCTTTCCGCGGCCTCAGCTCCGTGAGGTCAGCCACCGTGAGTGCCCCGAGATGTTCGTCGAGCTCGCGATCTGCCTGGTCCAGCAAAGCGACCAGGTCCGCGGCCTCCGCCTCGGCCCCGAACTCTGACTCCCGGTCGCGCTCCGTCGGCAGCGACCGCACCGCGCGGATCATCTCCCGCTCCGAACCGAGCGTGTGAACGATGAGCACAGCGACCGAGTTGGCCAGAGGCAGCGGCTTCCAGTTGAGCGTGCCCTGGTCCAGGCCGCGCAGGTGTCCGCGCAGCTGGTCGTGCACCGAGTGATACAGCGTGCCGAGGGTGTTCGCGATGGTCCTGGCGCCGGCCTCGTCCATCTATACCTTCTCAGTGACCCGATATTCGAGGTAGCGACCGAGCAGCAATCGCGTGTGCGCCTCCAGCGCCGGCAGCACGCTCAGCACAAGGCCAACGACCGGATATGCGAAGTACTGAAGGTGAATCGCCACCTTCTTCCAGAGCGGCCAGTCCGCAGGCTTGGGTGGGAGCAACAGGATCTCGAAGTACAGGAAGAACACCACCGTCGAGAGCGTCGTCGAAAGGAGGATGCCGGAGTACGTCCACAGCGTCTGACCCAGGTCGGTCAAAGAGAAGTCCGTGCTGACCCAGATCGGAATGGAGGCGCCGAACATGAGGAGCACGGGCAGGAAGATCCAGTTGAGGTGGTTCAGGAACAGGTTCATGAAACGCCGCAACCTCAGCCACAGCGGGATCTCAGGGTGCTTGAAGAGGCGCGCCAGAACATAGGGCACGTCAGTGATACCCCAGGCCCACCGCTTGATCTGGTTGTACTGGCTCATGTGCGTCGAGGCGTAATCGCGCGAGTTGGGCGAATCACCGTAGAGCGGCAGGTACACAGACTTGACAGAGAAGCGCTCGCCGAACGTGAAGAACGCCTTCCAGTAAAAGCGCGAGTCTTCCGGAATCACGTCCTTGTCCCAGTAGCCCACCCTGCGCACGAATTCCAGCGTGCACGTGTAGCTGCTGAACGCGACCAGCCGGTGCGGCCGGGAGTGCAGGAACATCTGCCACTGGGAGGTGCTGGCGGACATGATTCGCACGGCCATCGGGACCTGCCAGATGTTGTTGTGGAACAGTGGCACAGGCTGCCAGATCGCATAGTCGCGGAGCGCGGCACGGGCGTGGTGCCAGCTGATCCAGGCGAAGTACTGCGGATGGACGCGATAGTCCGAGTCCAGGTCGGTGATCAGCACCTGGTCGAGGTTGAAGCCCTCCTCCGTCAGCACGCGGACCATCCAGCGGCCGCCCCAGTTCATGGCCGCGGACTTGCCGATCACGATGCCCGGCTCCAGGGGATCCTTGATGTGATAGAAACCTCGCAACCGGGCGCCGAACTTCTCTTTCAGCCGGGCCACGTTCTCCCAGCCGGGCTTGTCGGTTTCGCGGGTGATGATGCCGATCATCGTCAGCTCCGGCGGGTAGTTCGAATCCACGATCGCCTGGACGGTCCGCTCGAGCACGTGGTATGGCTCCGTGTACGTCGGGATGACGCACAGGTGGTAGTACTGAAGCGGATCTCCAACGCCTTCCGGCCGGTCCGTGCGGCAGGCCGCCAGCCAATCCTTGGCCATGTCGCGGCGCATACGCCACATCGTGCTGTACACGCCGGTCACGACCGTCACCGCGCGAATCAGCCAGTAAACGTCGAACAAAAGGACCGCCGACGCGACCAGCAGTGCCCCGGGCGTCCAGAACAGGATCGGAATCCAGGCGGGGGCCAGCAGCATGATCCACGTGACCAGGCCCGGCGCCGCTTCGAAAAGCCTCGCGCCGAATTGCCGCAAGGCATGGCGGAACACCGACTCAGGGTGCTCTGCCGAGACTGTCGCCATAGGCCGATTATGGCGGCCCTCCCGGTGCGGAATACCGGGGAGGCCGGGGGCCTTCTACTTGGCATGGAGAACATGAAGCACTTCGACGGCCCGACTTTCGAGGCTGACGTGCTCCACGCAAGCGAACCTGTCGTCGTTGACTTTTATGCCGACTGGTGCGGCCCGTGCCGGATGATGACGCCGGTGGTGGAGCAGCTGGCAGGCGAGTACGCCGGCAAGGTGACAATCGGCAAGCTGGACGTGGACGTCAACCAGGACATCGCCATCCGCTATGGCGTGATGGGCATCCCGACCCTCGGCCTGTTCAGGGGCGGCAAGCTGGTCGACCGCCTGGTCGGATACCCAGGCGGGGCGGGCCCGATCAAGGACTGGATCGAGCGGAACGCCGGTGCAGCCGGCAGCGCGGCGGCGACCGACAAAGCGGCCGCCAACTAACCCGCCCCCGGACAGCTGAACCGTTCGGGGCGTTTCCCCGAACCTGCTTTCCCGTTTTCGGGCATTCCGCACGTGTGAATGAGACGGACCCAGCCTGTTTGTCCGTGTGGTTGACACGAATCTGGACGGTCTGTGGATATCCCACCTCGTGTTAACCGCACATAATCGGCCGCTTCCAATTCGTGAGGGTCGCACCGTGAACCGGGGCCGGTTCGGCCCCTAGGATCAATTTTCGAGCCCGTCAAGTCCAGCAGGTTCGGGGTTCATGGAGGGTGTTCATGGCGATAGAGACGAAGTCCGGCAGCAAGACGAGCCCGCGCGAGGTGATCGAGCGCGCGAAGGCAGAGGGCGTCGAGGTCGTCGACGTCCGGTTCATCGATCTGCCGGGTACCTGGCAGCACTTCAGCGTGCCGATCGGCGAGCTCGAGGTGGACAGCTTCACGGATGGCCTGGGCTTCGACGGCTCGAGCATCCGCGGGTTCCAGGCGATCAACGAGAGCGACATGCTGCTCATGCCGGACCCTGATTCAGCAACCATCGACCCGTGCCTCACTCACAAGACGCTTTTCCTGATCTGCGACATCGTCGACCCGATCAGCCGTGAGCCCTACACGCGAGACGCGCGGTTCATCGCGAAGAAGGCCGAGGCTCACCTGAAGAAGTCCGGCATCGCCGACATGAGCTACTGGGGACCCGAGGCAGAGTTCTACCTCTTCAACTCACTGCGGTTCGACCAGAACGCGCACAGCGGCTACTACTACATCGATTCCGAAGAGGGCATCTGGAACTCGGGCAAGAACTCCGAACCGAACCTCGCCTTCCGCCCGCGGCACAAAGAGGGCTACTTCCCGGTGCCTCCGACGGACAAGTTCCAGAATCTTCGCTCCGAGATCATGCTCAAGCTGATCGAGGCCGGTGTGCAGGTCGAGGTCCAGCACCACGAGGTCGGGACGGCCGGCCAGGCCGAGATCGACATGCGCTTCGACTCGCTGACCAAGATGGGCGACAAGATGATGGTCTTCAAGTACGTCATCAAGAACGTCGCCGCGCAGCATGGCTACGTAGCGACCTTCATGCCGAAGCCGCTCTTCCAGGACAACGGATCGGGCATGCACGTGCACCAGAGCCTCTGGAAGGATGGCGAGAACCTGTTCGCCGACGCGAAGGGTTACGCCGGATTGAGCGAGATGGCGGTGCACTACATCGGCGGCCTGCTGAAGCACGCGCCGGCTCTGCTGGCGATCTGTGCACCAACCACCAACTCATACCGCCGCCTCGTCCCGGGTTACGAGGCGCCGATCAACCTCGTCTACTCGAAGCGCAACCGCTCGGCGTGCGTGCGCATCCCGATGTACTCGACGAACCCGAAGACGAAGCGAATCGAGTTCCGGTCCCCGGACCCGGCGGCCAACCCATACCTGGCGTTCTCGGCTTGCCTCATGGCGGGCCTGGACGGCATCAAGCACAAGATCCTTCCGCCGGAGCCCCTCGACAAGGACATCTACGAGCTCGAAGGCGAGGAGATGGCCAAGATCAAGAAGGTGCCGGGCTCGCTGGCGGAGTCGCTCGACGCTCTGGAGAGCGACCACGCGTTCCTGCTCGAAGGCGGCGTGTTCACCAAGGACGTGATCGACACCTGGATCGAGTACAAGCGCAAGAAAGAGGTCGACCAGGTGGCGCTTCGGCCGCACCCGTGGGAGTTCATGCTCTACAGCGACGTCTAACAAATCGATCACTCTCCATGAAAGAAAGCCCCGGGGAAATCCCGGGGCTTTCTTTTTTGATGACCTACGCGGCGACCAGGCCGGATTTACTCCGGCCGTCCCTGACCCTGACTGAATATCAGCAGGCGTCGTGTGGCGAAATTATTCGAGAAATCCCAACCTGCAGGAAAAAGAGCCATGCAATCAGTGGGTCCCATCCTGCTCGCGCCTGGCGCGCAGAGGAAACCTAGGTTTCCTCTCATACCCTTACATCCCCAACATGGCGCGGGCGCGTAGGGCGATTGAGATCGCGACACGAGTCTCCGGCTCGTCCAGCTGGAGACCTGTGAGCGTCTGGATCCGCTCCACGCGGTAGGACATCGAGTTGATGTGAATGCCCAGCTGCCGGGCGGCCGCGCGCCGCACCCAGCGGGCGGCCGCCAGGGCTTCAAGCGTCTCCAGCAACGGTGTATCCCTCGACTGGGCGTACTCCAGCAGCGTGCCGAGCAGCTCGTTGACAAAACGCCGCAAGGCATCCGGGCTCTGGACCTCGAGCAGCAGCCGGAAGGCGCCCAAAGATCGATAAGAGGCCACGCGACCGCGTCCGCCCGCGCGGCGCGTCAACCGCAAAGCCTGCCTCGCTTCCACATGCGACCGAGCAAGCTCGCTGACCCCGTTCGCCAGGTTGCCGATACCGACCGATGCCGTGCCCGGCTTCATCACAGGCGCGGCGGCCGCGAGAACCTGGCCGGCCAGCTTCTCGACCGTTGCAAGGTCTGAGGCCACCTCGTCGGGGACGAGGAACACCGCCGACGCCGAGCGCACGATCGTCAGCGTGCCCGGCATGCGCGAGCGGATGAGCCCGCTGAGAGCGGCGTCCAAGCGGTCGAGCTCGCCTCGCGCGCCCAGTGCCGCCTCCGTCTCGTCGTCATCCGGTTCGAGGACGATCACCCAGGCGCGCTGCGGCAGCCGGTGACCCAGACGTTCCGCCTGGCGGGCCACCCGCTCCGCCTCATCGGCGTCGAGCGCCCCGGCGAGCACCTCTTCGACCAGGTCCCCACGCAGCCGCCGCTCGACCTCGGCGGTCGCACGCTCCTTCGCCAGCTCGAGCGCAAGCACGGTGGACCCGTGCTCCAACGCCCGGCGGCGGCCGGCCGAATCCACGGTCTTCTCATCGACGCTTACAGCCAGAAGACCCAACACGTCGGGGCCGGCGCGTACGGGCACCACGTCCAGCGCGCGCGCCGGCCGGCCTGCGTGAATCCGGACCTCGCGCGAACCGGCCTGGCCGAGCGGGCTCGGAACATGGATGCGCGGAGGCATGCCATCCGACGCCTCCCCCGCCCCCCGGATTCGGTAACCGTCTCCCGAGTAGAGCCCTGCCCGGCCGCCGGCGAGCGAGCTGACGACCTCGAGGATCGGGGTGATCCCCGCCCCCTCCAGGGAGAGCTTGGTGAATCGCTCGTGGATGTCGTGCGAGAGCTGGATCTCAGCAAGCTGGACCTCGGTGCGGCGCTGCAGCTCGCTGCGCTCCAGGATCCCGGCCACCTGCCCGGCGATGGCGCGGAGGAAGTCGATGTCCGACGAGTTGAAGTCCCGCTTCTCGGTGCTCTGCACGTTGAGGACGCCGACGAGCCGCGGTCCCGATTCGATGGGCACCGACAGCATCGAATGGAAGCGGTCCTCGTCGAGGCCCGGCACCCACTTCCAGTGCGGCTCCTGGCTCACGTCCGGCACGACGGCCGGCTTCCTGCTCTCCGCCACCCACCCGGTGATGCCTTCACCGACCGGCATCACGACCTTGCCGACCATGCGCTCGTTGAGCCCGTTGGTCGCAGTCAGCCGCAGCTCGCGGCCGCGCGACGTCAACAGGTACAGGGAGCAGACGTCGGTACCCGTGGCCAGCGTGGACTCGCGGATGATGAGGTCGAGCAGCTCGTCTCGATCCTCCGTTGCCGCGGCCGCCTGCGCCAGCCTGACCAGGAAGCTGAGCTCGCGAGAGGCGAGGCTCGTGTCCCCATTGGCGATTGCCACACGAACATCGTTCACCTTGCGGCCGCCCTTCAACTTCGTATTAACCACACAGCCTATATCCCCGTTGCTAGTGTGACTTATACAGGGTCGCGGCGAGCGATCAATCCGAGCGAACCGAGTTAGGCTAGGCGAAAGCCTTGACCTCTCCACACACCGGTCACTGGCGGGAGCATTTCGCGGGCGTCGACCTGCCGGTCCCGATCGCCGGCGGCGGGACGGTCACCGGAATCAACTTCGACAACGCCGCGAGCACGCCGCCCCTGAAGCGGGTCCGCGACGCCGTGACCGGTTTCGCGGACGTCTACTCGAGCGTGCACCGCGGCACCGGTTACAAGTCACGCCTCGCCACCGAAGCGTATGAGCAGGCTCGCGAGCTCGTCGCCCGGTTCCTGAGTGTGGACGAGCGCTCCCAGGTCGTCATCTTCGTCAAGGGCACGACCGACGCTCTGAACCGGATCGCAGCCAAGCAGGCCAGGCTCGACGGCAGGCAGGTGCTGGTTACCGAGATGGAGCACCATGCCGACCTTCTTCCGTGGCGACACCGCAGCGGCCACGTGATGGTCGGCCTTTCCCCAGACGGGCACATCGACCTGGAGGCGATCGAGCGGGCGTTGAAGCACGGCGACGGAAAGATCGGTCTGCTCGCGGTGTCCGGGGCGTCCAACGTCACGGGCTTCGTCTCGCCCATCCACGAGATCGCCGAGCTGGCCCATCGCCACGGAGCTCTCGTCTCGATCGACGCCGCGCAGCTCGCGCCTCATCACCGCATCGACATCCGGCCGGCAGGCGACCCGGGCCATCTGGACTTCGTCTCGCTCTCGGGCCACAAGATGTACGCGCCCTATGGGGCGGGCGTGCTGGTCGCCCCTCGCGACTTCTTTTCAGGTGCGCCTGAGGTCATGGGCGGCGGAGCAATCAGCATCGTCACCTGGGATGACACCGTCTGGGCAGACCTTCCCGACCGCGAGGAAGCAGGTTCGCCCAACGTCATCGGCGCCGTCGCGCTGGGTGTTGCGATCGAAACCCTGCTCGAGCTTGGCTTCGACGAGATGTTGCGTCACGAGGTCGAGCTTGGATCGGCGCTGCACGCGCGGCTGAGCCGGATCCCCGGAGTCGGCGTGCTCGGGGAAGCGAGCCCAACGACGACGGCGCCTCGCCTGGGCCTTGCGAGCTTCGTGGTGGAAGGGCTGCATCACGGCCTGGTCGCGGCGGCGCTGAGTCACGAGTGGGGAATCGCCGTCCGCAATGGTTGTTTTTGCGCCAACCCGTACGTCTTCCACCTGCTGCACATGGATAAGGAAGCAGTCGAGGCGGTCGAAGGCGAGGTCACCTCGGGCCACCGGAAGGCGCTGCCAGGCGCGGTGAGGGCGAGCCTGGCGCCTTACAACACCTCGGAAGAGCTTGACCGGTTCGTCGAGGCGATCACCCACATTGCGCGCGGTAGGCTGAAGGCGACGTACGAGCAGGCTGCCGACGGGACGTTTTCGCCCGCCGGAGGCTGGCCTCGAATCCCGAGTCCAATGAAGGCGCTCGCCAAGACAGGAGGACGTAGGTGATCAAGCTGATAGTCGAGGTCCTTTTGGCGATCTTTCTGCACCCGGTCGCCTTCGTCCTTTGCATCATCAACATCGTCAACCGCACCGACCTGAGCGGGCTGTGGAAGGTGTTCTGGATCATCATCAGCTTCTTCTGGGGCATCGGTCCGATCCTCTACCTCCTGCTCGGCCGCGGCAAATTCTGGTAGCCGGAGGCCGGCCTCAGGAGTCTCCCCCGCAGGACGGCTAACTTTGGTAGCCAACCGGGGTCACATTCCCAGACGGTTATCGGAGATTCCTGAGCCGGGCTTCGGCTAATCTGCATATGGATAGGGTGGGTAGCCGACCAGGTACCCGGGTGCGCACAAGCGTCCTGACCGAAGGAGCCGCGAACGGCGCCGCCGAAGGAGCCGCGAACGGCGCCGCCACGAACGGGTTGCGCGCAAAAAAGAATGGGGCGAGCACGCATCGCCCTGGGACCAACGGCGTTGCGACGGTGCAGCCGGTGGTCAAGCTGGCGCGCGTCACGAAGTCTTTCGGCAAGACTTCGGTGCTCAAAGAGATCAACCTGTCGGTCGCTCCAGGGGAGCTCGTCGAGGTCGTGGGGCCGAGCGGGTCGGGCAAAACGACCCTCCTCCGGCTGGTGCATGGCCAGCTTCGGCCGAACGCGGGGCAGGTCTGGGTCGAGGGCCGTGGCCTGCATCGCTGGTGGCGGCGCGGCCTGGGCCGGGTGCGCCGGGATGTCGCGTTCGTGTTCCAGGAGCATCACCTCCTGCCGCGCCTGACGGCCTTCGAGAACCTGACCCTCGCCCTCCAGGTGACCGATCCCCAGCTGCCGTTCAAGACCATCAAACGTCGCGCGCTGGAAACCCTGGAGTCGCTGGGGCTCGCACACAAGGGGAACTCCTACCCACGCCAGATGTCGGCCGGCGAGCGCCAGCGGATTGCGGTTGGCCGCGCGCTCGCGGCGAAGCCGCGGGTGATCCTGGCCGACGAGCCCATGGCTTCGATCGACGACGACAACGCACGCATCGTCATGCGCCTGCTCGAGGACGCGGCCGCGGCGGGAACCGCAGTCATCGTTGCGAGCCACCGGCATACGTTTCCTTCGAGCCGGATCCTTCGGTTGCCGGCAGGGACGATCCTGTTGAACGGATCGCGCAAGGCCGCTTCCAACGGCAACGGCAACGGCAACGCCAACGGCCATGGCAATGGCAACGGCAACGGAGCCCATGCCGCACCCCCGCTGTGGCGCCTGCTCCTTCCGATCAACCAGCGGCCTCGCAAATACGCGTCCAAGCCCAAGCAGCTGCCGCTGTGGCGACGCCTTGTCGCGCTGACCGCGAACACCCATCGCCTGGTCGTCCTGAGCGGCCTGCGGAGCTGGAGTCGGGACGTGAGGCTGACCGCTCCGGCGATCGGATCGATGGCCCTGCTGCTCCTGCTCTGCGGAACGCTCGCCATGGTCGGCCTCGCGATCGAGCGCGTGGGCGTCCAGCAGGCCGCGGAGGCTTCGCTGGTCCGCGTCTATCTCGCGCCGGACTCGACTCCCGACGCTGTCTCAGCGCTCACAGCACGCTTGATCGCCGACCCGCGCGTCTCGTCCGTAACCTCTGTGAGCTCGGAGCAAGCGTTGGCGGAGGCGAGCGCCCGGCCGGGACTCGACAACCTCGCCAGCCTGAGCACGACCAATCCCTTCCCGGCGAGCCTCGACGTACGGGTCAGCATGGTGACCCAGGTCGGAGCCGTCGCGGCTTCGGTGAAGGACGATCCCGCGGTCGACCCCTCTTATCCGACCTCCTACGATCCCAACACCTATTCGCGCCTTCGCCACGTGGCCCTCGTCGTGGGAGGCGTCGGGGCGGGCCTGGTGCTCCTGTTCGGCCTGGTCGCATACGGCGTGATCGCAAACGCGATGCGGGGCATCGCCACCGCCCGGCGGCAGGAGGTCGCCGTGATCCGGCTCCTGGGCGCGCGGGGCTGGATGCTGCGAGGGCCGTTCGTCGTCGAAGGGCTCATGATCGGCGCGTTGGCGGGAGCGCTGGCCGCCGCCGCCGTCGCGGGCGCCTGGCTGCTTGCGACGCGATTCGAATCCGCGACCTACTCGCAGCTGCTGCCGGGTGTCGACGCCACGGCCGTCCAGTACATCCTCGCCGCGGTCATGGCGGCCGGCCTCGTACTGGGCGCAACGACGGCGATGCTCGGCTTCCGCAAAGTGCCGGCGTGAAACGAGCTGTGAGCGCCGTTGCGCTCGCCCTGGCCGTGATGGCCGTTCAACTACCGGCGGCCGGCGCAACCGACGCTCCTGCGTGCTCCTCCCCATCGGCTGCCTCCGCGACACGCGTCACGTGTCCGGCGGCGACAGCGACCGATCCCAACCAGGCCGCCTACGACCTGCTGCGCACGCGTCTGGGAGGCGACCTGGCCGGCGCGCTCACGACTCAACAAAAGCTGATGTCGGTCCTCAACCAGACGTCGGCCGGGATCGACATCCTGAACAACCAGATCACCCAGGAGGAGACGGTGATCACAAACCTGCAGGATCAGATCGCTCAGCTGGACACGCAGATCGCGGATACAGAGGCGCGAATCGCTGTCGAGAAGGAGCAGGTGGCCGCGATGGCGCGGGCGATCTACCGCCAGCCGGACTCTTTCTGGATGCTGATCGCGCGCACAGGGAATCTCAGCCAGGCCCTCCAGGCGACCACCGACATCGTCGTCGCCGGCCAGCGAGCCCATGCGCTCCAGGCCCGTCTCGAAGCCGACCTTTTGAAGCTGCAGGCGGACCGCGACGCGCGCCAGGCCGACCTCGATCGTGAGAACGCGACGCTGGACCGGCTGAACACGAGCCTGGGCACGTTGAACGACATGCTCGGCACGCAGACCGACATCAGCAACCAGGTGGCGGACGTCATCACGCAGATACAGACCGCCGACAACAGCCTCCAGGACCAGGCCCCGGACGTGACAGCCGCGCTCGCCACCCTGCTCGAGTCGCAGGAGCAGGACCTGCAGCTGCAATCGAACCAGGCGGCCTGGGACCAGGCGCACGTCGGCGTCGGCCTCGCGCTCGTCTCACACCTGCTCCCCACAGGGATGAGGGTCGCGGGTCTGATCCTCTCGTGGCCGATGGCCGGTGGGCGAGTCACCCAGCCGTTTGGACCGAGCGATCTCTTGCTCGAACCTCCGCTCGGCAGCTACGCCCATTTCCACACCGGGATCGACATCGCCGCGCCGTTCGGGACAACGGTGACGGCAGCGGCAGCCGGCGTCGTGGTCGCGGTCGGTCACTCGAAAATCGGCTACGGCAACTACGTGGTGATCGGCCACGGCGGCGGCATCATGACTCTCTACGGTCACCTGTTCGAGACCGACGTCGTCGTGGGCGACACGGTTGCACGCGGGCAGCGCGTCGGGCTCGAGGGTTCGACCGGGTGGTCGACGGGCCCGCATGTGCACTTCGAGCTGCGCGTGAACGACTCGGTGGTCGACCCGATGCCCTATCTGTTGAAGTCAGCCGGCTAGATCAGGTCTGGATCTCCGCGTAGGCGTCAATCAGGGCGAACGTGGCGTCCGGCTGTTCGATCTGAGGTAGATGTCCCGTGTCCTTGACCACCTCGAGTCGGGCGTCGCGGTCATCCCTTCTCGACCTGCTCATCCGCATCGTGGGAGGCCGCGAACTCGAAACCGCGTGATTGGTGCCCACGTGATTGGTGCCCCCGGAGGGAATCGAACCCCCGACCTTGACGTTAGGACCGTCCTGCTCTATCCCCTGAGCTACGGGGGCGGCACGCTTGGAAGTCTATTGAGTGCGGCATGACCCGGTCCACCAGGCGGTGGCCGTGATCAGAACTATTTGGGCCTCTCAGCCGTTTCCCAGGAAGCTCACATTTGGCGTTCAGAGGCGGTGGCGAGACTTACACCATGGAAAGCAAAAACACGATCCAGGACAGGGTGCGGGCCCGCGACGCCGCGATGCGCCTGCTCAACCGGCTGACCGCCGGGGCCGCCGTCAGCGCAGTCGTCGGGGTGGGCCTGCTGGGCGCGATCGGCGCGTACACGTTCCCGGGCACCGCGAGCACCTCGACCTCGACGGCCTCGTCATCATCTTCGACCAGCAGCTCATCCGGCCTGCAGACGTCGACCACCCCGGTCCACAGATCATCGAGCTCCGGAGTGGCGGTCTCGGGCGGATCCTGATCTTGTGAACAACACGATTCTCTGGTACGCGACCCGCGGTGCTGGGGCGGTCAGCCTCGTCCTCCTCAGCGCCGTCGTCGTGCTCGGAATCCTGTCCGTCCTCCGGGTCCAGAGCACGGGCTGGCCTCGCTTCCTCACCGTCGGCCTGCACCGAAACCTCGCGCTCATGACCCTCGTCTTCCTCGCGCTGCACATCGTGACGGCCGTGGTCGATCCCTTCACCCATCTCGGATGGCTCGCTGCCGTGGTCCCTTTCTCGTCCTACTACCGGACCTTCTGGCTCGGCCTGGGGACGATCGCCTTCGAGCTGCTGCTCGCCGTTGTGCTGACCAGCCTCGTGCGCGGATTGATCGGCCAGGTCGCCTGGCGTCTCGTGCACTGGCTCACCTACGCGTGCTGGCCGTTCGCGGTCCTGCACGGGGCCGGCACGGGGACCGACGCCTGGTCTGCCTGGCTGTTCACCTTGCAGGCGATATGTGTGGGCGCCGTGCTGGCCGCCATCGCCTATCGATTGATGGCCGGCTCGCGCGATCCTCTCGCACGAGAGCGATCCTCCTTCCTCGCCGATGTCGATCGCAGGGAGGGGCGGTGAGCGCGCCGCGCCTGCTCGATGGGCCCAACCCGTCGATAGGACCCGAGCGACTTGCCGCGCATGTTCGCCGTCTGGGACCGCTTCCGAAAGGCGGCCACGGACTGATCGACCTGCTCGGTCACACCGGCCTCACCGGGCGAGGCGGCGCCGGATTTCCGGTGGGCCTCAAATGGAAGGCGGTCGCCGCGGCTTCGCACGGAGGTGCCGTGGTCATCGTCAACGGAGCCGAGGGCGAGCCTCACAGCAAGAAGGACCGCCACCTGATGACCTCACGCCCTCACCTGATCCTCGACGGCGCGATGCTCGCCGCGGCTTCGCTGCGCGCGAAGCAGGTCGTCATCTCTGTCGGCGAGGACCACCACGCCGCCTTGCGGTCGATGACCGAAGCAATCAACGAACGATCCGACCACGAGCGCCGGCTGATACGCATAGTGGCGGCTCCGGGCCGCTACGTCGCCGGCGATTCGAGCGCCACCGTGCACCTCGTCGACGCCGGCATTGCGACTCCGACCACCACCCCACCCCCACCTCACGAGCGCGGCGTCGGCGGAGCGGCCACCCTGGTGCAGAACGTCGAGACCCTCGCACATGTCGCTCTGATCGCCCGGACCGGAACCGCAACCGAGACTGTTCTGGTCACCGTTGCGGGCGCCGTGCGCGCTCCCGGCGTGCTCGAGGTCAACCTCGGTACCCCGCTGGGCGAAGCGGTGCAGCTGGCAGGCGGGCCGTCTGAGGCTGCGCGAGCTGTGATGCTGGGCGGCTACTTCGGCCGGTGGATCGAGGCCGCCGAAGCCTGGTCGCTGCCCATCGATCCCCACGGCCTGCGGGAGCGCGGGCTGTCGCTCGGGTGCGGCGTCATCGGCATCCTGCCCGCCCGACAGTGCCCGGTTTGCGAGGTCGCGGGCATCATGCGCTACCTGGCACGTGAGAGCTCCGCCCAATGCGGGCCGTGCTTCTTCGGCCTGCGAGCCCTGGCCGACGCGTGCACCCGGATAGCGGAGCGCGGCACAGACCCGGGCGACCTGCAGCGGTTGCAGCGCTGGTCAGGCGAGGTGCAGGGTCGCGGCGCCTGCAAGCACCCGGACGGGGCGGTCATGTTCCTGCAGTCCGCTCTGAAGACGTTCGGAGACGATTTCGCCCACCACCCGGCCCACTTGCGGCGGTCGGCATGACCAAGAAGCTCGAGCTCGTCGTCGACCGCATCAAGTGCGATGGCCGCGGCCTGTGCGCCGAGATCCTGCCGGAGAGGATCCGGCTCGACTCCTGGGGCTACCCGATCGTCACGCCGGGTCCGCTTCCAGAGCACCTGATGGACCTTGCGGAGCGCGCAGTCGACGACTGCCCGGTCCTGGCCATCACGCTTCGGCGAGCTGCTGTCCAAAGGCCAACCACAAAATGAGCAGCTCTGTGTTGGGCATCGCCGACGACACGGCGCTCGGGGGCTCCCTGCGCGTGATCGTCACCATGCCCGGCTCGCTTCGGGCTGCCAAGGCCGCGGTCGACCTGGTCGTTGCGGCCATGGACCTGGCCGCCAGCCGCTTTCGCGACGACAGCGAGCTGAGCCGCCTCAACGCCTCGCCGGAGCGTGACGTGACCGTCAGCCCTCTGCTCGCCCAGGCGATCGCGGCCGCTCTGCGGGGCGCCGAGCTGAGCGGTGGGGCCGTCGACCCGACCGTCGGATCGGCGGTCAGGCTCGCCGGCTACGACACGGACTTCGCCCAGGTGCCGGCGGACGGCGATCGGATCCGCCTGTATGCGGAGCGCGTCCCGGGTTGGCGCGCCGTGCGCCTTGACCGCACCGCCCGGACCGTACGCGTGCCTCGGGGAGTCGAGATCGACCTTGGCGCGACCGCCAAGGCGCTGACCTCCGACCTGGCCGCGGCGGCCGCAAGCAAGGCGATCGGTGGAGCTGGAGTGCTGGTCAGCCTCGGCGGTGACATCGCGGTCGCAGGTGAAGCGCCGACCGAGGGTTGGTCGATCCAGACGAGCGACGACAGCGCAGCCCCGATCGACGAGACCCAGGAGGCGATCAGCATCACCTCGGGCGGCATCGCCACTTCCAGTACCACCGTCAGGCGGTGGACGCGAGGCGGCGTGGTTATGCACCACATCATCGACCCGGCGACCGGTCTCCCAGCCGACACCTGCTGGCGCACCGTGAGCGTCGTGGCGGCCAACTGCGTCGATGCCAACATCGCGTCGACGGCAGCCATCGTGATGAGCCGAAGCGCAATCTCGTGGCTGGAGGCCGGCCACCTGCCGGCCCGCCTGGTCGATCTCTCGGGCAACGTCCTGCGGGTCGCCGGGTGGCCCCAGCGCTCGGCGAATTCCGACCGGTCTCCCAATGATCTCTGAGCAAACTCCCAGGAATCAGGATCAGCATGGGGGCATGAACAAGGACGGGGCGAGAGTCCTCGTCGTCGACGACGAGCCGAACATCACCGAGCTCGTTGCGATGGCCCTCCGCTACGAGGGCTTTTCCGTCAAGACGGCGGCTACGGGACGGAGCGCGCTCACAGCCGTCACCCAGTTCTCACCCGCTCTCGTGATCCTGGACGTGATGCTGCCCGACATCGATGGGATCGAGGTCTTGCGGCGGCTCAACAGCTCCGGCAACAAGGTTCCGATCATCTTCCTCACCGCCAAGGACGCGACCGAGGACAAGGTCCACGGGTTGACGATCGGTGGTGACGACTACGTGACCAAGCCCTTCAGCATCGAAGAGCTCATGGCGCGAGTGCGCGTGGTCTTGAGGCGCCACGGTAATGATGCCGACAGCGGGAAGCTGACGCTGGCCGACCTGGAGCTGGACGACGAGGCCCACGAGGTGCGCCGTCACGGCCACGTCGTCGAGCTGACCAACACCGAGTACCGGCTGCTGCGCTACATGCTGATCAATGCCGGCCGCGTGCTCACCCGCAGCCAGATCCTCGACCACGTATGGCACTACGACTTCGGAGGAGACGCCAGCGTGCTGGAGACGTACGTCAGCTACCTTCGCCGGAAGGTCGACCGTCACGACCCACCACTCATCCAGACGGTGCGCGGCGTCGGGTACGTCTTACGAACGCCACGAAAATGACGCTGTCCCTTAGAGGGCGGCTGCTCATCGGCGTCATCACCCTGGTCGCGGTCGGTCTGCTGGTTTCTGACGTCGCCACCTACGCCCTGATGGATCGCTCGCTGGTGGGGCGGATCGATGATCAGCTCCAGCAACCCTCAACCGTGGTGGCGGCCCGGGCGGTGATCGGCGGCGTTCTGTGCCACACGCGCGGTCCGGCGGCGGTCGGCGATTTTCCGGCCGGAAGCATCACCGAGCTCGTCAGCGCCGACGGCACGGTCGCCATCGCTTGCGTAGTTCCGTCGGGAGCCTCCGTGTCGACAGCCAGCCCGGTCCTTCCGAAATCGCTTCCCAACGCCGGCGAAGGCATCCCTTACCAGCCCTTCACGGTCGAGGGTACGGGCGGCGTCGACCACTACCGGATGACCGACTGGCCCGAGAACTCACTCGGCGGCCAGTACGTGGTCTTCGCCATCCCCCTGACGCCGGTCGAATCCACGTTGAGCCAGCTTCTGCTGCTGGAGGCGCTGATCGGCCTGGGAGTGCTCGCAGCGACAGCGATCCTCGCGCTGCTCATCATCCGGATCGGGTTGCGGCCGCTGCAGAAGATGGGAGGGGTCGCGGCCGACATCGCGGCGGGCGATCTCACCAAACGCGTCGAGCCGGCCACGGCCAACACCGAGATCGGAAGGCTGGGCCTCGCGCTCAACGGCATGCTCAGTCAGATCGAGGCGGCGTTCGCCGAGCGCACCGAGTCCAACAACCGGCTGCGCCGCTTCATCGCGGACGCCTCGCACGAGCTGCGCACGCCCCTGACCTCGATTCGCGGCTACTCGGAGATGCTCCGGCGCGGCGCGGACAAGTCACCCACCGACGCCGAGCTGGCCCGCCGCCGGATCGAGGAGGAGTCGGTTCGCATGTCGACCCTGGTCGACGACATGCTGCTCATCGCGCGCCTCGACCAGGGCCGCCCGCTCGAGAGGAAGCCGGTCGACCTCCAGGCGATCGCGGCCGACGCGGCTAACGATGCACGCGCGGTTGCGCCCCAGCGCCACATCACGTTGACGGCGCCCGGCCCGGTCGTGATCGAAGGTGACGATCTTCGCCTTCGACAGGTGGTCGGCAACCTGGTTCGCAACGCGCTCGTGCACACACCGCAGCAGAGCGCGATCGAGATCGGCGTCTCGACCGTGAACGGAAGCGGGATGATGTCGGTGGTCGATCATGGCCCCGGCCTCGAAGGCGGCGACATGGCGCGGATCTTCGAGCCGTTCTTCCGTGCCGACCCCAGCCGAAGCCGAGACAGCGGTGGCGCGGGACTGGGCCTCTCGATCGTCAGCGCGGTGGTCACCGCGCACGGCGGAAAGGTGAACGTGAGGAAGACCAGCGGCGGTGGCGCGACCTTCGAGGTCGAGCTGCCGCTGGCCTCCTCGTCGAACTAGGCCTGGCTCCGGTTTGGTCGCGAGGCGGGCGGGGCGCAGGAGGCGACCAGCAGGGCCACGCACACCAACAGCGGGGCGAGCCTCAGTCTCACCATCTTCCAAGGTTTCTCACAGTCAGCCTTGAGAGGAGAACCGCAACCTGAGTCTCAACAGATTGACCCCTCCGCTTCCCCCAAGTAGGTAGGGGGCGCTTCGCGCCCCTTACTTGCGGGGGAAGCTACCTCGCCGGAATCGGAACGGCCGGCCTCGAATCGCCGGCCCCGATGCGGCGGTGAAGCCACGTCAGCGGCCGCGGCGCCCACCAGTTGGCCCGGCCCAGGATGCGCATGATCGATGGGACGATCAGGATGCGCACGATGGTCGCGTCGATGGCGATCGCGACCGCGAGGCCGATGCCGATGGCTTTGATGATCACAAAGTCCGAGAGACCGAAGGCGAGGAATACCGCGACCATGATCGCGGCTGCTCCGGTGATCAAGCGGCCGCTCTTTTCCAGTCCCATCGCGACGCCCGACTGGTTGTCCCCGGTGCGGCGGTACTCCTCCTGGATACGGCTGATCAGCAGCACCTCATAGTCCATCGACATGCCGAAGACGATGCTGAACAGGATCACGGGAACGCTTGGATCGATCGATTGAGGGGTGAACCCGAGCTGTTGACTCAGGTGTCCTTCCTGGAAGATCCAAACCAGCGCGCCGAACGAAGCGGAGATGGAAAGGAGGTTGGTCAGCACGGCCTTGAACGGCAAGACCACCGAACCGGTGAGCAGGAACAGGACGATATACGTCACCAGAACCACGGAACCGATCGCGATTGGAACCCGGCCGAGGATGAAGTTGACGACGTCGAGGTCAAATGCGGTTTCTCCGGTGGAGAGAACCTGACCTCCGGTCACGTGCTCGGCACGGATCGCCTTGGCGATCGCCCGAGCTTGATCGCTCGTCGGCGGCTGGTTCGTGACGACGTTGAGGAGCAGGATGTGGCTGCCGCTGCCGATGACCAGTGCCTGCTGCAGCACCGCCGGAAGCGAAGACTGCGGTCCGGACAGAAGTCGCTGGTAATCCGCCTTGCCGAGGCTCGGGTCGATGTCGACGATGCTTTCAACGCGCAGTACATTGGGCAGCGAGGCCAGGCGGCGGCTCAGATCGTAGACCTCACCCACGTGGTCAGAGGTCAGCGCAATCGAGTCCGGGTAGTACACGACCGCCTCGATCGAGGTCTGGTCCTGCCCCGGAAAATCTCGTACGAGGGTGTCGTAGCCCTGACGCGCGGTATTGGCAGGTGGCAGCTGGTCCACCCCGCCCTGGGCCATCCGCAGCTGAACGAATGGCGTTCCCGCGAGGATGAGGATCGCCACTGCCGGGACCAGCACGACCCACGGCCTCCGCATCACCCAGATCGCCATGGAATGCCACGCGCCCGTTCCTGCGGGCCTTTGCGAGGCGAGCCGTCGCCGCAACCAGGCGGGCCAGTCGACCCGATCGCCAAGCACGGAGAGAGCAGCGGGCAGGAATGTCAGGCCATACAGGACAGCGATTCCCACCACGATCGCGCCCGCGCCTCCCATGGAGGCGAGGAATGTGCCCTGGAAGAAGATCATCGCGGAGAGTCCGATCGCGACCGTGACGCCGGAGAATGTGATCGCCCGCCCGGCTGTCGACATGGAAGTCGCAATAGCTTCTTCCCGCGTCTTCCCGGCCGCGAGCTCGTCACGAAACCGGTTGACGATGAAGAGCGAATAGTCGATCGCGACGCCGAGACCGATCAGCGTCACGACGTTCGTCGCGTACTGCGAAACGTCTGTGAAATGCGCGAGGAACACGGTGCCGGCGAATCCGCCGACGATCGCAAGCAGACCGACTCCGAGAGGCAACAGCGCGGCGACAATCGCGGCAAAGATCAAGACCAACAACAGGAGGGTCACGGGAAGCGCGACGACTTCGGCGCGCTGCAGGTCCGCCTGGAGAGTGGCGTTGAAGGAAGTGCTGATCGGCACGTTCCCAGTCACAACAACGCTGAGAGCACCGGGATGAACCTCGCTCGTGACCTCGTCGATGTAGGTCTCCGCCTTCACCAGGCCGTCCTTCAGGTCCACTATCACCAGAGCCTTGTGCGAATCCCGCGAGATGAAAGCGGCCTGCTCGATTTGCGGAACGTTGTAAGGCGTGCGAACCGCGGCCACGCGCGAATCAGAGCCAAGTGGCGCCACCGCGTCTTGAAGCGCCGACCGAAACCCAGGGTCTGAGGCGGTGAGGCTGCCACTGCTGAATATCAGCGTGAAGCTGGAGCCGGCGGGGGCCCCCTGAGGGTGAATTTCATCGTTGATGAGCTTGTTCGCCTGCCCGGCAGGTAGGTCTGCTCCAAAGTTACCGCTGCTGGTGAGGCGGGCGCCGGTGAGGATGGCGACGACCGATAGGCCAAGCAGCAGCGCCGAGGCGATGAGCGTGGCCCAACGGAAGCGATAGACCAAACGGCCCCAGCGGGCAAACATGGGCACTCAAGATACCGGGTGGGGTAACTCCTTCTTCCGTCAGCCTCGGGCTATTTCACGCGTGGTGCGTAGGCCGGATTTACTCCGGCCGTCCCCGGCTTGGCATTCGCCTGCCATTCGTAGCCAGGCGTATCCATTCAGAAATCCAATCCCGGCGAAGATGAGCAGCCCCGTCGGCGGGAACACGACCGGGCGATGCACTCAGTAGGTCCGATCCTGCTCGCGCTTGCGCGCAGAAGGAAGCGCCAGTTTCCTTCTCATTTTAGTTTCCACTGAATGCCCTTGAGCACGGGTGCGGCCTCGTTGAGGAAATTCTGAAAGTTGTCCTGCCGCGTCAGGAGGATCACGGCGTAGTACACGCTTCCGCTGGCGTTGGTGCCCACGAACATCGACGTGGCCGCGGGAAAAGACTGCGAGCCCGAAGTCAGCGTGAAGCAGAGCGTCCAGAAGATTCCTTGCGGGCCGTCGAGGGAGCCTGTCGTCGTCTTGCCGCCCGGGCAAGGCTTCGTGTCCGGGTACTTGCCCGTGAACAGCTGGTCGACGCCGTCCTTCTGCTGCTGCGCGGTCTCCGGCGGGTTGGACGCAGCGCTGCCCACGGTCATCACTCCGGCGCCGCTCGGGTCGGCCAGCGTGATCTGCTCGTTGTCCTTGGAGTCCACCACCCATCCCGCGGGCACCGGGAGAGTCAATCCGTCGTTCGATGACGTCGGCCCGGTGAGCGAGCTCGGCGACGCGATCGGGCTGGGTGAGCCGGCCGGAGTCGGGCTCGGCACGTCGGAAGTGATGCTGCCGGTGATGCTCGCCTTCCCGCTGTTGAGGAGCGCGATCGCGGTGCCACAACCGGCCATGAGCACGATCAGAGCGAAGATCGCGGCCAGGATGAGCACCCACGGCGTGCGGTGGACGGGAGCCTGGGGGAACGCGGCGTTGGGCGTGTAGTAAGGGCTCGCATAAGCGACCGGAGCCGGCGGTGGTGAGGCATAGGCCAGCGGTGGCGCGGTCGAAGTGGGCGCCGGCGGCGCACCCTGTGGCGCAGCCGCAACCCACCCAGGAGCTGGCGGCGGCGGCGGCGCGGCGGCCGGGCCTGGGGGCTGGGGTGGAGCTGCGATCCAGGATGGGGCCGGGGGCGGCGCGGGGGCTGCTGTCTGCAGCGGCGTGCCGCACGCCTGGCAGAACTGGTTGCCATCGGGGTTCTGGGCGCCACATCTGGCGCAGGTGAGCGCCACTTACGGCTTGGCCGGCGGGCTTGCCGGCGCCTCCACGCGCGGGCGACGGCCGCGCTTGACGGAGGTCGGCGCAGCTGTCAGCGCCATCCCGCAGCTGGGGCAGAAGCCGCTTGCCACGATGTGCATGTGGCAGCTGGGGCAGATGGTCTCCGCATAACCCATGTGCGCGGCCTCCTCGAGCAGCGCGTGGTGGAGCAGGTAGCGGATGTAGATCAAAAGAGCGCCGACGATTGCCGCCTGCCAGATGAGGATGAAGAGAGCGTTCACCGAGGTCTCTTGCATCAGCTGCGTGCCGGCCGAAAAGGCGATGTGGGCGATCACCGCCATCGCGACGCCACCGATCTCACGGCCGGCCAACCGGCCTCGCCGGTAACGCCAGATCGTGGCTGCGATCATGCCGGTGGCGCTGCCCTGGAGCAGTGGCAGGAACACGGCAAGCGTCGTCAGCTCGTAGATCCAGTTGCCCGGCGCGACGTGAGCGGGCAGGCTTGTCAGCACGCTGCTGAAACCTATGAGCGCCTGCGCGAGACTGAAGCCCAGCCCAGCCGCCACACCGAATACCAGCCCATCGACGGTCTCTGGAAAGTCGCCGCGGTTGGGGAGAAACAGCGCGGGCAGCGGCTTCAAGGCTTCCTGCACGACGGGCAGAAGGAGGCCGACGATCAGCAGCCCACCCACGCTCACGCCGGCATTGTTGAACGGGTTGCCGCTGTACTGGAACGGGTTGTAGACGATCCGCTCGAACACCGTGGCGACGATGCCGACGATGATCCCGCCACCGAGCGTGAAGCCCAGCACGATGGCCGGCTCGTCGCGGTAAACCTGCGCCTCATATAGATAGATGAGGTAGAGGACCGGCACGAGGAAGGCCGACACGAGGATCGCCGCCGAGATCAGGCCCGCAAGGTAAAGCACCAGGATGCCGGCGACTCCGGCGATGAAGGCCCAGCGAAACTCGTGGATCTTGTGATGGCCGAGGTGCGGAAACAGGGTCGTGAACACCGAAGGCTGCGCCACGTGCTCGCTCGGATGCGCCGCGTAGCGATGCTCGCGAGTTTTCGGGTTGCCGATCTCGTTGCTGGTTCCCTGGTGAGCGCCGCAGCGCGTGCAGAAGACGCCGTCAGGGACGTCGTTGGAACAATGCTCACACCGCACGGGCGGTAAGGATAGGGCGGGGCGCCGCCGTTTAGTACCTGCTTAGCGGGCCGGTTCAGCCTCCGCCGGTTGCTGGGGAACCCAGCCCCGGATGAAATGGCACGAATAGTGGCCCGAGTGCTTGTCGAAGTAGTGCTGGTGATACTCCTCGGCGGGCCAGAAATGTGCCAAAGGCACGATCTCGGTGACGATCGGCCGGTCGAAAAAGCGCTGCGCATCCTCTTTCGACTTGCGCGCCGCCTTTTCCTGCTCGGGGTTGTGGAAGAAGATTGCCGACCGGTACTGATGACCGTGGTCCGGGCCCTGGTAGTTGAGCGTGGTCGGATCGTGCATGTTCCAGAACGCGTTGATGAGCTCGTGGTACGAGACCTTGGCGGGATCGTAGGTGACCTCGACCGCCTCGGCGTGACCCGTCCGGCCCGAGCAGACCTGCTCATAAGTTGGGTTGTCGCGCGTACCGCCGGAGTATCCGGAGACCGCGTCGATCACGCCCGGAATCTCGTTGAAGAGATGCTCGACGCCCCAGAAGCAACCGCCCGCAAAAGTAGCCTTTTCCATCTCATCTCCATGGTAGAGCCTGGCATTCGTGCATCGGATGTGCCCGATACAGTGTCAGCGGGCGGCGCGGCGTTACCATCTGCCGCCTCACGATGAACACGCCACGCAAACGCCGATGGCTTCAGATGGCGGTGGTCGACATCGCGCCGCTGCGCCGTCACCGCGATTTCCGCCTTCTCTTCATCGGACAGCTGGTGTCGTTCTTCGGCACCATGATCACGTCGGTCGCCGTCCCGTACCAGGTGTACCAGCTCTCTCACAGCGTCCTGTTCGTCGGCATGCTGGGGCTTGCGGAGCTGGCCGCCATCCTCATCTTTGCGCTTCTGGGCGGTGCGCTGGCAGATGCCGCCGATCGGCGGTTGATGGTGCTCCTCACCGAGGCCGGCCTCATGGTCGGCAGCGTTCTTCTCGCCGGGAACTCGCTCCTGTCCCATCCCGCGTTGTGGCTGATCTTCGCCATCGTCATCCTTCAAGCGTCGATCGACGCGCTTCAGCGACCGTCTCTCGGCGCGATGCTGCCAAGGCTCGTGGAGGTCGACGAGCTGCACGCCGCGGCGGCGCTGGGCAACGTCCGGGGCACGTTGGGGATGATCGCGGGGCCATCTATCGCGGGCGTGCTCGTGGCGGTGGCCGGCTTGCCCGTGACGTACCTCGTCGACGTCGCGACGTTCGTGATCGGCCTGGTCTGTCTCGCGCTCATGAAGGAGGTGCCGCCCCCGGTCGATGCCGCCCGCCCGAGCCTGCGACGGGTGGCGGAGGGAATCCGGTACGCGCGCAGCCGCCCCGAGCTGATCGGCACGTACGTGGTCGACATCGTGGCGATGCTCTTCGGGATGCCGATGGCCCTCTTCCCGGCCATCGCCCAGACCCTCGGCGGTCCCAGCGTCCTGGGCCTCCTCTACGCGGCGCCGTCGGTCGGCGCCTTGGCGTTCGCGGCCACGAGCGGATGGACGCGACGCATCCACCGCCACGGCATGGGCGTGATCATCGCAGCAACACTCTGGGGCGTCGCGATCATCGGGTTCGGAGTCGTCCCCGGCCTGGCGGCAGCCCTCGTCTTCCTCGCGCTTGCCGGCGCGGCGGACTCCATGAGCGGGGTGTTCCGGCAGGTGATCTGGAACCAGACCATCCCCGACTCGCTTCGGGGGCGTCTCGCCTCGATCGAGCTGCTCAGCTACTCGGTCGGGCCGACGCTCGGCAACTTCGAGGCCGGCGTCGTGGCGTCGCTGACGAGCATCCGGTTCTCGATCGTGTCGGGTGGCCTCCTGTGCGTGGCCGGCTGCGTGCTCTGCGCTGTGGCCCTGCCCGCCTTCCGCAACTACGACGCTCGGGGTTACCATCTCGCGCCAGATACAGATCCCGGCGGCGTCAAGCGGGAGTAGCGATGACCCCAGGACAGATCGTGTTGGCGTTGACCGTGGCCACGGCGCTGCTCGCGCTCTGGGCAGCCGTGTTCGCAACCCGCGCCGACAGGGCATCCCGCCGGGCGATCAAGGTTGCCGACGCCCGGTGGGAGGCGATGACCAGGCCCGTGCTACATGTCACGTTCGTGGGCTCGCCGGCCGTCGGACAGCCGATCGAGCTCGAGGTCGAGAACCTGGGCGGCACGCTGACCGCCGGCGCAATCATCGTGCAGGCGGCGGATGACCTTTACGCCGGCGAGCTGACCCTGCCCGAGAAGGCACCCCCCAGGAGGATCGTTTTGCAGCCGGCCATGAAGGCATGGCAGCGAACCGCCCAGCCGCGCTGCCTGCTCCTGGTCGCCCGGGATGTGAGCGGCCGCTGCTGGGACTGCGCGGACGGCAACAAGCCGATCAAGGATCCGCGCAAATGGCTGGCCGGCCAGCTGAGGGATCTCCGCCTTCAGGGCGTGGTGGACTTTCCAGGGTTGACCGGCGTAGCGAAGGGCTAGTGCTCCAGGTCTAGGCGCGCGTTTAGTTTCAGCGCGACATTGCCGTGCAGCGCTTTGGAGATCGGGCAACCTTCCTTGGCCGCCTCTGCCTCTTTTTGAAACTCGGCGGCGTCGATGCCGTGAATGTGGCCGACCGTCGTCAGGGTGATGGTCGTGATGCCGGTGCCGGGGACGAACTCCACCTCCGCGGTGGTGTTCAACCTCTCGACCTTGTGGCCCGCCTTGCTCAAGCCGTTCGAGAAGGCCATCGAGTAGCAGGCGGCATGCGCGGCGGCCAGGAGCTCTTCCGGACTTGTCCCGCCATGATGGCGCTCCGCACGGCTGGCCCACGTGACCGGGAACTCGTCGAACGTACCGCTCGCCACCTTGACCCGACCCTTTCCGGTGGGCAGGTCGCCCTCCCAAACAGCATCCGCACGACTCACTGCCGCCATGACCTTCACCCCCAATTACAAAACGGGCCAATCTGCCGTGCGCCAAAACTTACTACTTCTCAAACCCAGGAATGCCAGGGCGCTTTGGGCCGAGGGACCCCTCACAACTCTTAACGAGTTATCTGAGTATGCCCGCGAACCCGAGCCTAGGCTGACGTCCTGATGAGCATCACCGCCGGGCCTCCGTTGGTGCCGCCGCAGGTCTCGCCCGACGGCAGGTGGATCTGGGACGGACGCCAGTGGCAGCCACTCCCGGAAGCAACCTGGCAACCGGCCGCCGAAGCGGTGATTCCACAGGCGGTCGCGGTTGCGGCTCCGATACAGCGGAGAGTTCAGTTCAGCCCGGTCGAGCTTCAGCCGCAACCGGCCACCTTCAGCTACCCCGTAGCCGATACGCCAATCACACCGCTGTGGGCAGAACCTGCCCGGTCCGGACTCACCATTTACCTGTATGTGGGAGCGGCGGCGGTGGTGTTGCTGATGCTGATGATGATCTTGAGCTCGACGAACATCATTCAGCTGCCGTGGCCGGGCGGCGCATCGAGCTCCGCCGGCCCGACTATCAGTCCGTCGCCAAAGACCTCGGATTACACACGAGCCGATCGTTTCCTGACCGTCTATCTCGCGCCTGCGCTCCCCAGCGTCAGCCACACCCTGCCGGCTCTGCAGTCAGCCTGCACCGGCACCCTGTCGAGCGGCTGCCTCACCGCGCTCAACGCAGCCAGACAGCAGACGACCACTCTGCTTTCGACGATCGACAGCGGGGATGTCCCGCCGTGCATTGCCACCAGCGCGAAGGCGGCGCGATTCGACCTCCAGAGCATGGCTGACGGTCTCGACCTGTCCCTCAACGGTTACCAGGACAACAATGGCGCGGAGGTCTACCAGGGCATCTACCACTTCGCGTACTTCGGCCGGTCGCTCAAGGCGGACCCCGCCGCCATCAATGCCCAGAAGGCGCATTGCAGCAAGGTGATCCCCTCGTGACCAGTCTCTTCATTGAAAGCGTCCCGCTTTACAACTCTTAACGAGTTAAGTTGACAGGGGGCGCGGATCGCCGCCTAGGCTGACCCGTCATGAGCGTCGGCCTCGGTCCTCCGCAGATTTCCCCAGACGGGAAGTGGGTCTGGGACGGCCAGAAGTGGCTGCCGATCCCACCTGTGGAAGGTGCCGTGGCCGCTCCCGCGGCGGCGTCGATTCCGTATCTCGCGCAGGAACCTCAGCCGGCGGCGGAGGTCGTCAATGCGCCGGTCGAGATCAGCCCACCGCTGTGGCAGCAGCCGGCCTCTCCAACTCAACTGAGCCCGTACCGGATCGGCGCCGCCGGGGCCGTGGTGCTGCTCATCATCGTTGTGCTGTTGAACGCAACCAACATCATTTCGATCCCGTGGCCGTGGATCGCAGCAGAGCCGACGGTGACCATGATTCACGGGTCGCCGCAGCCGATCGTCTCGGATTACGTCCTGGCCAACACCTTCCTGAACAACGCGCTCGGACCGGCGATAGTCAGCCTCGCCAACACGTTGCCGGCGGTGCAGGCGTCCTGCGCTCCCGCCACGAACTTGTCCAGCGCGTGCCACACGGCGATCAACGCGACCAACACGCAGATGCTCAACGTGCTGTCCGTCATCGCCCACGCGGGCATCCCGAACTGCATCGCGGTCGGGATGAAGGCGCTGCAGAACGAACTCCAGGGCATGTCGGGCGGCATCGGTGTGGCCCTTCACGGGTTCCAGGACAGCAGCAGTGACGAGGTCAATACCGGCATCTATCACTTCGCCGTGGTTGCTCAATCGCTGCAGCCGGACGCGAACACGATCAACGCCGAGGTGGCGACGTGCCCTAAGGTGCTCCCCTCGTAGCGGCCACAAAGCCGATCGCCGATTCAATCGCGCAAACGCCTCGGGTCAAGCAAAGCTCGGCTGTGCCGGGCCTCGTCTTAATACGCATTGATGAAAATGCCACTAACGTCGTTATGACTTTCATGGAGCTGACCCGCCAGCAATGAGCACCCACGTCGCCGGCCTCCGCTCGTGGGCGTCGCGTGCCTCGGGAATGCGCAACGTGAGGATCGCGGGCATTGCGATCCTGATCACGGCCGCCATCGTCGTGTCGGCGATCCTGCAGGGCGACGTGCCCGAGGTCCTGGAATCAGGCACCTTCTGGGTGCGCCACGTCCTCCACCGGTACACGTACCTGGCCAGCTACGGGCTCCTGTATATCGAGGAGTCCGGGATCCCGCTGCCTGCGCCCGGCGACATCTTCGTGATGTACGTCGGCGCGCACGTTCCCCGGAACCTGGCTTCGTGGGTCGTCGCGTGGTTGGGGCTGATCGGCGTCGTCGTGCTCGGGGCGACAAACCTGTTCTTCGTCTCCAGGAAATTCGGCCGCCGACTCGTCCAGAGCCGCTACGCCGAAGCCATCCACTTGAGCCCCGCGCGCCTGCGGAAGGCGGAGCAGTGGTTCCAGCGCTACGGCGTGGTCGCCATCATCTTCGGCCGGCACATCCCTGGGTTCAGGGTGCCGATCACTGTTGCGGCGGGCGCGCTGAAGGTCGGTTACCCCACATTCGCGGCGAGCGTCGCTATCTCAACCGCAATCTGGGCGGGCATCGTGATGGCCATCGGGGTCAACTTCGGCCCGCGCATGGAAGCGTTCCTGAACGTCCACCGCGTGACCTACTGGATCTGGGCCGGCGTCGTCATCATCATGATCGGCGTGATCGTGTACCGCATCCAGCAGGCCGCTCCGGCCGCAGAGCGCCCCGCCTAATCGGTTGACCGGGACCCTCTGGGCGAACTCGCTCAGCTCGTCAAGCCGCACGGCCACCAGCGCAAAGCCTCGCTGCAGCCGTCGGTAGAACGTAGGGCGCGAGAGGCCCAGCCGTCGAACCCTGAGGCCGGCCGTCCTCATGGGGGCATGTTCGCCGTTGGTCGCGACCGTCGGATTCTTCATCGGCCTTTCGATCGCGATGGGGCGTTGCGAAGCCGTCATCTACACGGGCCCGTAGCCGGGTATCGTCTGCAGAAGTGAGCACGGCCGGCCGGCAAACTCCAACCTCCCGCATGCCGCGGCCGCTGGTCTACAACTTCCCTCACACGACCCGGCGGTACTCAGGGCCGTCCCCGCTCGCATTCTCGCCCGACGGGTCGACGCTCGCCTATGTCTCGCCCAAAGACGGTCCAGCGGTGATGTGCGAGATTCCCGTGACCGGAGGCACCCCACGGACGTCGATCGCGATGGACGGGTGCGTGTTGCACGGCATCGCGTGGTCCGGCTCCGGGGATCTTTACTTCTCGGCGGATCGTGGTGGCACGGAAAGGTGGCAGGTCTACGTGCGCCGTCCGGACGGGAAGCTCGAAGACTTCGCCGTGAGCGAAGGCGATCGGGTGCAGCATCACCTGTCGCGCAACGCGGTGTCGCCGAATGGTAGGTCCGTCTTGATCAGCACCAACGCCCGCCAGGACACCGACGTCGACCTCGCCGTGGTCGACGCGAACAGCAGGCAGCAGCGCCTGCTTCTCGCCGATCCGGCATGGAACGTCGGCGGCGGTTGGTCGCCCGACGGCCGCTGGCTGTGCGCGATGCGCGTGACGCAGAACACCGACCAGGACCTCTTCGCGATCGACGCCGACTCTGGCGAGGTGGCCGAGCTGACCTCGCACGAGGGCGAGATGCAGAACGTCCCGGCGGGCTGGCTCGCCGACGGTCGTGTCCTGGCGATCACCGACCACGGGAGCGACTTCCTCCACCTCGAGGCGATCGAGATCGCAACCGGTGCTCGCGAGGTGTACGACCAGCCCGATTGGGACGTCGAGGTGGCGGCCACGTCAGCCGACGGGCGGGGCGTTGCGTGGAGCGTGAACGAGGACGGCTACTCGCGCCTGAGATGGCGGATCGCAAGCGGCCCCGTTGGTGAGCGAGAGACGGGCGGAATGGTCGGCGACATCGTGGTCGCGCATGACGGCGCTCGCGCCGCTTACACGCTGTCTCCGGTGGACGGCCCGCAGGAGATCCATGTGGTGGACCTCGCGACGGGAGAGGACAGTCTCTTGCTCAAAGGCGATCCGGCTCCTCAATACGCCCTGCGGCCGGAGTCGATCAGGATCCCCGGAACCGAAGGGCCCATACCTGCGTACGTGTGGCGGCCGGCGGGAAAGCCGGACCGCGGACCGGCCCTCCTGGTGATCCATGGCGGACCGGAAGGCCAGTCGCGTCCGGTGCTCGCGTTCCCGATCCTTCTGCATCTCATGAGCAGAGGCGTGAGGATCGTCGTCCCCAACGTCCATGGGAGCACCGGCTACGGCAAGGCGTGGCAAACTCGGATCCACCGCGACTGGGGCGGGATCGACCTTGCCGACTTTCGGTCGATCGCCGAATGGATGCGCCGGCAGCCCGATTTCGACCCGGATCGACTGGGCGTGTGGGGCGGTTCCTATGGCGGCTTCGCCACGCTCACCTGCATCACGCGCCTGCCCGAATACTGGCGGTGCGCGGTCGAGCTCTACGGACCATCCAACCTCGTGACAATGCTCGAGAACGATCCGCCGAACTGGGCCCGGTGGAACCGGCTCTGGATCGGCGACCTGGCGACCGATCGCGAGAAGCTCATGGAACGCTCGCCGATCACCTACGTGGAAAACGTGCGCTGTCCGCTGCTGGTGTTTCAGGGCGACAACGATCCGCGCATCCCGCGCGAGGAGTCCGATCAGATGGTGAAACGGCTCCGTGAGCTGGGCCGGACCGTGGAGTACGTGACCTTCGCGGGCGAGGGCCACGGGTTTACCGGCCGCGACGCCGCGCAGCTGGCACACGACCGAACCATCGACTTCTTCGAGCGCCACCTGCTGGCCTGAGCGGGCCCTGGATTCTACGGGGGCTCGGACCCATGCATTCGGCTGGGGTTGTGACTGGCGCATTTGCCGAAGACGTGGTAGCGGGGGCGGCGTATACCTTGGACATGTCGATTGCAAAAGCTAAGGATCATGAAAGCTCCCACCAGACTCCTGGTTTGAGCGCAGGGCCGGGGGGTGACGAGACCTTCCTGGACAAGCCATACATTTCCATCCGCTGGCGCGGCGTGCCGCAAATCCTCTACGCGGAATGGAAAGGGTTCGCGACGAGCCCTGAGTTTCGCGCAGCGCTCATGACTGGAGTTCGCGCGATGCGAGAACGGCACGTGACGGCTTATGTCAGCGACGCGCGCAAGGCCAAGATGGCCCTGCCTGAGGATGAGCGCTGGGCGAGGGAAGTTTGGTTTCCTCAAGCTGTTGCGGCGGGCCTGAGACGGATGGCGATCGTGACGGCGGCAGCCGGGCTCAGCAAAATGGAGTATGACGACGCTGCCACCGACATGGACAGCCATGGACTGTCGATGCGTACGTTCGACTCGGTCGCGGCGGCGACAACCTGGGCCCTGACCGGGCTCCGCGGCATCTAGCTCAGGGCTGCTTCAGCCTCGCCCCGCATCACTTCCTGGAGGAGTGCGATGCGGTTCAATCGACAGCTGCGGCTACAGAGCCTCGGTGGCGACCGCGGCCAACTGCTTGGGGTGGTAGGCGCTGAGTGCGTTCTCGAACTCCACCATGAGCTCGTCGCTGGCGTCCACGGCGTCGCGCCTGGAGCCTGCCTCGACTTCGAAAGTAAGCGTGTAGCGACCCTCATGCCCGGCTGCCTGCTCGAGGCGAATGAAGCCGGGAACGCGCGTGATTGAGCGCACGTCGGGATCTGACTGGAAAAGCGGTCTTTCGATCTCTAGCGGGACGGAAACAAGGAATTTCATGCGCGTGAAGATAGCACGAAGTTACGGCGTTGAAAATTGTGTGAACCACACGTTGTTTTTCGGCAAAAGTGCTAGGTCAACACGAGATGCAGAGGCATGTGCGGGCCGCGTTAGGTGGCGCTGGCGAACAGGACCATCACGCCGCGAACCTCGTCGAAGGCCATCGGCATGTTGAAAGCGCCGGAGCGCGTCAGCGGCAGCACCGGCCCGCCGGCGACTTGAACGCTGTCCCACGTGATCGAGTTCCAGGCCCAGGTGGTCGTCGCGCAGGCGCTTTCATCGCACGCCGAGCTGTCCTGTTGCACAACCAGGACGTGGGCGCCCGCCTCGTCGTACCCCACCGTTCCCGCGGAGATCTCCGGCTGGAAATGCGGCTGCCAGCGCAGGCCGTCCCAGGTCCAGGTGGCATCGCGGCCGACGTAAACGAGCTGGCGGTGCACCTTGTCGTAGACGGCATGCGCGTCTGCGCGGGCCTCGCTGGCGTCAATTCCACCTGCCACCTCCTTCCACTCGCTTCCATCCCATATCCACGTAGCCGCGGAGAGCACGTAGACCAATGCGTCGCGGCCTTCGTCGTAACCCACCGCGAATGTCGATGATTCGATCCCCGAACCGGGCGCCCGGATGCTTGGTCCGCCGGGCAGCGCAAGCGATGCCCAGTCGGATCCACCCCAGGCCCATGCCCTTCCCGCGCCGTTGACGTAGATGACCTGCCCGAGCCGGGCGTCGAACAGCATCGCGCCCTGACCGGCTGCCGTCGGGCTGGATTGCGTTTGATGCGCGGTCCATTCACTGCCGTCCCACGTCCACGTGCGGTTGACGCTAGCCACGCATCCGCCCTGGAATCCCATCACCAGGCTTGTGCACCCGTGGTCCCAAAGCACCATCACGCTATGCGTCCGGTCATACGCCATGTCCGCGTAGTTGCTGGACGGCCCCGCCGCCGGCACCGAACGCATCGTGTAGGTGTTTCCATCCCACATCCACACCGCAGCAGGCCCTCGGCGCGCAGCGCCGTAGAGAGGCGGCGTGGAGGGCAGCCCGCCCCGGATCGAAAGCCAGGTCGCGATCGACCCTCCAATCAGCAGCGTGGCAATCCCGACTATCGCGAGCACACGAGATCGCGGACTGCGGGCTGACCACCGGCTCGGCGGGCTTGATCCGGACACCTGGGTCGGCCACATTCAACGCACTTTAGAGCCGCCCTTTCTCCCGCGTCAGCGTGGTGGCCCACCAGCCAGCGCATGCCTCCCTTCGTGTCAACCACCCGATAACGATCCAGGCCTTTCCGGTGTGAAGCACCGTAGGAGGGGGACCTTGGCCAAACCTAGGCTGACTACTCGAGCAGGCCGCAAGGCTCGAGCGCAAATCTTGACCAATCGGGGAGGAGAAGCCTTTGAATCTTTCCATTTATCTCGACGTGATCCCGACGCCGACGTGGCTGGATCCCGGCCATACGGCGTGGCAGCTGGTCGCGGCGACGCTTGTCGGGTTGATGAGCGTTCCAGGGCTGGCGATCCTCTACTCCGGTTTGATGAAGCGCAAATGGGCGCTCAACTCCGCACTCATGGTCCTTTACGCATTCGGCGCGACGCTCGTCGTCTGGAGCTTCTGGGCCTACAAGATGTCGTTCGGAGCGCCGCTCACCGACGTGCTGCACTTCATCGGCACGCCCGGAACGATCCTTTCTCCGACCGACCTGCAGGGCCAGGCCGTGATCCCGCTCTTGGTGGGCGCGATCCCCGCACTCAAGTTCCCGCTCTCCGCCCTCGCCTATTTCCAGTTCGTGTTCGCGGCCATCACCGTCATCCTGCTGGCCGGCTCGATCCTGGGACGTACGAGCTTCAAAGCCTGGATGGTCTTCGTACCGGTGTGGATCACGATCGTGTACTCGGTCAACGCGTTCAGCATCTGGGGCGGCGGCTGGATCGGCGCGTTCCCCTCCTGGCTGAGCGGCGTTGCGGGGGCGGGCGCTCTGGACTTCTCGGGCGGATATGTGATCCATGTCGCCGCTGGGGTTTCAGGCCTGGTGGCGGCCTCCGTCATCGGTCCGCGACTTCTCACCGACCGTGAGAACAACCGGCCCAGCAACCTGATCGCGGTGATCACAGGCGCAGGCCTGCTCTGGCTGGGCTGGAACGGGTTCAACGGAGGAGACCCCTACTTCGCGGGAGCCGACGCCTCCGCCGCCATCCTCAACACGAACCTCGCCGCGGCCACGGCGATGATCGCCTGGATGTTCCTCGACGTCTTCATCGTCGGCCGGGTCACCGTGGGCGGCCTGGTCAACGGGATGGTTGCCGGCCTGGTCGGCATCACGCCGGCCGCCGGTTACGTGGACGGTTACGGCGCGTTCGCGATCGGCATCGCCGCCGGCGTCATTCCATTCTTCACCTTCAACTATCTCGTCAAGCTGCCTCCGTTCAATCGCATCGACGACACGCTGGGCGTCATGCACACCCACTTGATCGCCGGAGCGGTCGGCGGGCTGATGGTCGGACTCCTGGCCAATCCCAACGTCGTCATCTATCCCGGCACGGGCGGCACCGCGCCGATCGCCGCCGCCGGGTTGTTCTTCGGCAACCCCAAGCAGCTCGTCGCTCAGATCATCGGCCTTGTCTTCATCCTGGTCTGGGACGGCGTTATGACCTTCGCGATCCTGAAGCTGATCTCTATCTTCATCCCACTTCGACTCACCGATAAGCAGCTCGAGATCGGTGACGAAGCCGTCCATGGCGACGCTGCATACGAGCTGATGCCTGTCCCGCCGGCGGCGCCTTCGATACCCGGGGTTCACGCACCTGTACCGGTGCCGACGACCGCCTAGCGCGCGACCAGAACCTGCTTGGGCCGGGACCCCGCCGGGGTCTCGGCCTTTTTTTCTCCCACGCCCGTGGCTATTCCAATACCTGACCCGTCGCAACTTTGGTCCTGGGGTCCAAGGGCTGATGTCGCGACCGCGGTCGGCAGAAAACAAATGACCCCAACGGATCGCCTCTCCGGCTCCGGTTCCAGTCTTGCGACCAGATCCGGCTCCGTCGAACGTGTCCCTCGGGGCCAAAACGAACACTAGCGGAAATCGAGAGCCGTGCCTGCCGGTGATTTTTGCGTAGCCAGGCTACTTCCCGGTTTCCGAGACCGGCGACCTAGAGCTCGATCAGGCCGAGACGCGCTGCTGCGATCACCGCCTGGAGCTTGGAGTGCACACGAAGCTTTTCGATCACATGGGTCACATGCCATTCCACGGTATGAGGGGCGATGCCGAGGAGGTCGGCCAGCTCCTGGGTGTTGTGGCCGTTGGCGAGCAGCCGCAGCACGTCGAGCTCGCGAGGCGTGAACTCGGCAAGAAGCTTCTCCCGAGCCTGCCTTTCATTCCCGAGCTTTCGCTGACGGGCGATCGCCTTGGCGAAGAGACCGACCGGTATCAGAACTTCGCCGACCGATGCCCTGCGGACGGCCTCGATGATCTCGTCAGCGGTGGCGGACTTGGTCAGATAAGCGATTGCCCCCGCATCGATCGCGTCCAGCAAAGCGTCCTCCGACTCCTCGGCGCTGTGAAACACGATCGCTGTGCTTGGGACCGCAGTCCGGATCCTGGTGGCCGCAACCGGCCCACTCAGGTCCGGAAGGTTGAAGTCCATCAGAACCACCGCCGGCCTGTGCTCGGCGGCGAGGAACGCTGCCTCATCGCCGCGCCGAGCGATGCCGACCACCGACAGATCGCCTTCGCTGTTCAAGACGCGCGCGATCGCCGACGCGAGAAGCGGATGGTCCTGGACGACCAGCACGGTAATCGCCGCAGTCGGGGATTCGCTCACGGCTGAACCTTCAAAGTTGCGCGACCGGGTGCTAAGGGCACGCCAGTGAACCTAATGAACCGTCGTCACATTCACCGTGACCTGCGTCCCAGGTTGTGACCTAAATCACGAAGGCGCGAACAATCGCGGCCAGGCGCGCCGGGTCCAGGACCCGGATCAATCCGGGCGCGGTCTCGAGGATGCCTTCGGCGCGCAGGTCTCTCAAGGCACGACTCATCACCTCGCGCGACGAGCCGATGGAATCGGCTAGGTCCGCGTGAGTGGCCTCGACCTCGAGCCGCCCCACCACGAGCTGCGATTGAGCGGCACGATCCAGGAGGTCGTAAGCCATTCGTTCGCGGATATTGCCCAGCGAACGGACGGCAATCAGCCGGTACGCCTCCCTGATGCGCATGGCGAGGTGCATGGAGATGGCTGCAGAGACATCCAGCTCCGTGGACGCCAGGGTGCGAAGCACTTCGCTGTCGAGTTTCACCAGCGTTGACTCGGTAATGAGCTGGACGAAAATCCATGGTGTCCAGCCGATGGTCGTCGTTGCACCGACGAGCTCCCTGGGTCGAACGATTGCGATGGTGGTCTGCCTGCCATCAGGGAGGCTCCAGAACGCTCTGGCCAATCCACTTTCGATCAGATAGCTCGTCGAGGGCCCCAGGGGCCGGAGTGCGATGGTGCCTGCCGGATGCACGACTCGGTTCGAGCCGTCCAGCAAACGCCGGCGATTGGCCTCGGTCAACAGCGAGATGAAGTCGACCGAGGTTGTAAGTGTGGCGAGCTTCGCCGTCAGATCGACTGCGCCGCCTGTTGTCGGATCAGGCGGCTCGCCTTGCACCTTATCGCTCATCTCGTATCGATCGGACCGTGAAGCGGCAGCCATCTAGCCCTCTAATTGAGGAACCCTCCCAGGTGCTGCTCGAACATGTCGGGGTGGGACTTGAGCGCTCGAAGCATGATTTCGCCATCGAACTCCCGCGCGTCGTACTGACACAAGGTCACGAGTGGATATCTCCTGCACATCACCTCGTAGGCTTCTTCGTAAGCCATCATTTCGGCGTCCGACGCAAACATGGGACGCTCGCAAGCCATTTCGCCAACGACACGCAAGACGGTCGGGCCGCCGGCCAGAGCCTTTCCGAAATCCCGCTCCCAGCCGGCTATGACCTGCGCAACGGTCGCACCCGGCCAGCTGGCGATGGTGAGCCGCCCACTGTCCCGGGCCGCAGCAAAATCGATGGCCTGATCCGTCAACGCCCTGTTATAGCGGTCTAGGACGGGCCCGGTGGCCGCGAGGAAACAGGGCTGCCCGGCCCTGAGGCCATCGGCCAGGAAGGGAACCGAAAGCCTGAGCCCGCCTAGGTCGGTGCTGTAGATGGGGGCGAGATGAGTTCTCAGCGGAACGGAGGCGCCGCCGACGTTCACCGACGAAGTTTCAGTGGCCGCCGGCTGTGAGTCGCCGGATGGCTTGCCGAGAAACGCCACGAGGTCGGGCTGTGCAAAACGCCGCTCCCGCCGGCGCCCGACGCGCTGAGCCGGCAACAGGCCGCTGTCGCTCCAGCGCCGGATCGAGGCCTCGCTCACCCGGAGGAAACGCGCTGCTTCTTTTGTATTGAGCAGACTGGTACTTTCCATTACTTTGCTCACCAGCAGATAAGTAGTATTGCATATCACGGAGATCGACGTGCGGCGCCCTGGCAGTCCTTAACTCAAGATTACAACGCTTAACCACCGAGGCTCAGGGATCGCGCCGCTTCTCCGTTACACCTTTTGTTATGCGCCCAATCCTCGAGTTCGCCGGCGTGACTCGAGCGTATGGCCCGCGCCTTGCGCTCGATGACGTCCACCTGGCGATGGAGCCAGGTGAGCTGGCGTTTCTAGTCGGCCCGAGCGGCGCCGGAAAGACGACCCTCTTGAAGCTGATCAACCGCGAGCTTCGACCCACCTCGGGTCAGATCTGGGTGGACGGAATCGCCGCCCATGACTTGAAGGCGTCCCGCGTCTCGCAGCTGCGCCGCCACGTCGGAGTGGTTTTCCAGGACTTCAAGCTTCTGCCCCGCCTCACCGCGAAGGAGAACGTGGCGCTGGCGCTGCAGGTCGGCGACCTGCGCATCTCGGACGACGAGGCTTCGGAGCGCGCAATGGATGCGTTGGAGGCAGTCGGCCTCGGCGATCGGGGAGGCGCTTTTCCCGACCAGCTCTCGGGCGGTCAGCAGCAGCGCGTCGCCGTCGCCCGCGCGGTTGTCGGACAGCCTCGCCTGCTCATCGCAGACGAGCCCACCGGCAACCTCGACCTCGAAACCTCCTGGCAGATGATGGATCTGTTCGCGGACATCGCGGCCTTCGGCACCGCGGTGCTCATCGCGACTCACAACGTGGAGATCGTCACCCGCCTTCAGCGGCGGGTGATGACGTTGGTGCAGGGCCGCCTGGTGCGCGATCAGCCCGCGGGCGGGATCGGGAGGATGGCGTGGCTGGCGTCCTCGTAAAGGGCCACTTCCCGCGGCGGCGCACAGTTCAGATCGTCGTCGCCAACGTGTTCCGTCACGTGTTCCGCGGCGCGGCTCGCAACTGGTTCCGCAACGCGGGCAGCACCACACCCGCGCTGAGCTCCATGACGCTTCTCTTGCTGTTGTCGGGACTGGTCGGGCTGGTCGGCTTCGCGCTCAACAATCTCGAGCAGGCGCAGGCAAGCCAGGCTTCCCTGATTCACGTGTACATGCGTGAAGGCGTGCCATCGGCAGACGTCGATGCGCTCTGGGATCGTCTCGCGAGCGACCCTCGCGTCGCCAGTGTCACTTACGTGACCAAGGCCGAGGCGCTGGCGCGCGCGCAGCAGATCCCCGGCCTGCCCCAGATCGCCGCCGCAACCGACAGCAACCCATTTCCGGCCAGCCTCGATGTACGGGTCAAGAGCATCGATGACGCGGCCGCGATCGACAACCTCGTGCGCACTGACATCGCCGTCGACGCCCTCAATCCGACCTCGTACGACCGGGGGGCTTATCAACGCATCCAGGCCGTCCTCTTCGGCCTCGGAGTGGCGGGGGTAGCGTTCCTGCTGCTGCTCGGCTTCGTGGCGATCACAGTGACCATGAACAGCATCCAGGCCGCCATCCACTCCAGGCGCGACGAGGTCACGATCATGCAGCTCGTCGGAGCGCCGCGCTGGATGGTGCGGGGGCCGTTCATCGTCGAAGGAGCAATCACAGGCGCCCTGTCCGGCGCCGCGGCCGGACTGATCACCTTCGGGCTGGCGGTCGCCGGGATGACCGCAGCGCCCGCCTCGTTCACGCAGTTCGCGCCTGGCATCACCGTCCTGGTCGCGGCGATCGCCGCCGCAATCGTGTTCTTGACCGGGCTGGGGCTCGGCTCGGGGTCGTCCTTGATCAGCGTGCGGCGGCACCTGGAGTCGTGAAGGCGCTGCTGCTCGCAATCGGAATCGCGCTGTTGGTGCTTGGCGCGGCGCCTGCGGGTGTCAGCGCCGACGCCTCCTCGCCCGATCCCCTCCAGGAGCAAGCCCTGGTCGACCAGATCCGAGCCCAGCTGGGCAGCAACCTGGCAGACGCAATCGCCGCCCAGCAGCAGCTGAAGCAGTCGCTCGTGGACAACTCCGCCCAGCAGCAGGACCTTCAAGGAAAGATCGCCGACGTCCAGGCCAAGATCGCAGACCTTGACGTTCAGATCGCCGACGCTCAGCGGCTCGAAGCCCTGCTCGCGCAGCGAATCACCGCCGAGCAGGCGCAGCTGCACGAGCTCGCCCGGGCTGTGTACGAGCAGCCGACCTCGGTCCTGGTGGTAATCGCCGAGGCGCACAGCTTGAGCGACCTGCTGACGCGCGTCGCCGACCTCAACGCGGCCGGAACCCGCGCTTCAGAGGTCAAGGCCGCGCTCGGCCGCGACCTGGCCGACCAGCAGGTCCAGCGCCAGAGGGAGCAAGCCGCGCGAGACGAGCAGATCAAGCAGCGCGACCAGCTCGATTCAGAGCTCGCGCAGCTCCAGGTACTCCAGGCGCAGGAGGAGAGCTCGCTGGCCCAGCTTCAGGAGAAGATCGCGGAGACGCAGGGCGAGCTGTACTTGCTCAGCCGCCAGTCGACGCAGCTGGCGCAGCAGGTCACCGACATGCTCCAGCAGCAGCAGGACGCGATCATCTCGGCGGCCATGCAGGCCGTCTGGACGCAGGTGCAGCTGTGGAGCCAATCCAACAATCTCGGCCAGATCCCGACGAGCGCCGGCCATTCGACCAAGTACCGCTTCATCTGGCCGGAGCCCCAGGCACAGATCTCCCAGGGCTTCGGTCCGAGCACGTTCTGGTTCGAGCCGGCGTACGGGCAGTACCCCCACTTCCACACCGGCATCGACCTGGTGGAGCCATTCGGCTCGCCGGTCTACGCAGCCGACGACGGAGTCGTGGCGCTGGTCGGCAGCTCGAGCAGTGGTTACGGCATCTACGTGGTCATCGCCCACTCGGGCGGCCTCGACACCCTCTACGGCCACCTGTCCACGGCGCTGGTCAAGGTCGGGCAGGCGGTGACCCAGGGCCAGCCTGTCGGGCTGGAAGGATCGACCGGAAACTCCACCGGCCCGCACGTGCACTTCGAGCTCCGTATCAACCAGAAGCCGATCGACCCGACGCCTTACCTCCCGCCGGGTCCGCCCTCTGCGTTCAATGGCTAGGCCGGCCTCCACGTCGTAGACAGCAGTACTTCCCGGTGATGCCGGCCGATCAGACGGGTAATTTCTCCAGCCCTCGACGGCCGGTTGCCATCGCTGGGATCGAGCTGGCCCAGGCGATCGTGGCCCTCGCCGCGATGGGCATCGGCTACTGGATGCTCCAGAGAAACGTCGGGGCGACCGCTCGATCAGGCTCTATTAGCAGGCCAGGTCGTGGTCGTACGTCGCGACGTACTGAACGAGCCAGACCGGCGCGCCCGTGAACCCGATCGAGCCGCAGGACTGCTTGGCACGCTTTGACGTGCGCTGGCCGGTGGCCACCCAGTTCGCGTCCACCGGCGCCTGGTAGCCGCCCGTGATGGCCGTCCATTGGGACGCCGTCGAGTAAACGCCAACCGGAACAGACGTGGACTGGCGCAGCGTCGCGACGATTCCCTGGATCGTGTAGTTGTTCAGTGTCAGGTCGCTGGTGGACCAGCTGTTGGCCGTCTCCACGTCGAGCCACCAGGCCGTTGGAGAGGCAGCCGACTGCGCTGACGCGTAGGCGACATCCCGCTGAGCCTCGCTGCATCCGACAGCCCAGGCAGTCTGTTGTGAAGCGGTACCGGCGATGGTGATTGAAGTGTTGGCGCAGGCCTGTGTCGAGTGGCGGCCGTCGATCGCGGTGTAGGTCGGGTCGTATCCGGTGTTGATGTAGACCGCGGCGTTGCCAGTCCTAGCAGCCGCGGCATACTCGGCCGCCAGGCAGCTGTTGTAGTAGGTGAAGGGGTACCCGGCGTTGACCCCTACGATGCCGAAGCTTGCCGCCGGTGCGGCGGAGCCGCACTGGACATACGAGTAGTCATATCCAGTGGTTCCGCTGACATATGCCTTGAAACCCGCCGACGCGCTGGCATTCAGGGCCAGGATGATCCCTGCTGCGATCGGCACGCTGAACACGAGCTTCCGCAACATCAGTCATCAACCTAGTCCTCAAGCTCGAAAACATCAAGCCCCAGAATGTCAATTTGTCTCTAGAAGGCGAAGCACTCCATGAGGTTGCCGATCTCGCTTCGCCCATCGCGCGGAGGGGCGGGAGGGCCGGCCGCCGCGCCGCCGGCCGCCTGGTAGTTGGAGCCCACAGGCGTGGCGGCGTCGAACGTGTGGTTGACAGACGCCAGCGTGGGCAACCCGAACACCGCCTCGATGAACTTGAGGACCGAGCTGTGCTCGTAGACCGTCGGCTCGAGGTGCCCTGGCTTCGCCCATGGGGAGATGACCCAGGTCGGAACCCTGATGCCCAGGCCGAACGCGTCGAGCTGCGGCGAAGGCACATGGTCGAAGAAGCCGCCGGACTCGTCATACGTGAGGATGTACGCGGAGCTGTTCCACGCCGATGACTGCATCAAGGCGGTGATGAGCTCTTGCTGGAGGCCCATCCCGACTGACACGTCCGCCGGCGGGTGCTCATCCAGGCCCCGCGCGTAGCTCGGGATGATGAACGAGACCTGCGGGAGCTTTCCGAGCCTGAGGTCTGCGAGGTATTCGCCCTTGCTCCCGCGCGTCCTCTGGTCGTGCGCCCAGCGCTTCCAGAAGACGAAGACGTTGTCTGTGTTCCCGAAGGGCACGCTGTCCATGGACATGTTGTAGACCTTCCAGCTGATGCCGGCGGCTTCCAGGAGATCGAGGATGATCGGGTAGTCGAAAACTCCGTAGCCCCAGATGCCGTTGGTCGTGATTCCGCCGGAAGTCCCGGCGGCGAGATAGAAACGGTTCGGCCAGGTGGGCCCCATGAGCGAGCAGAAGTAGTTGGTGCAGAGACTCGAGCTCTGGAACAGGCTGTAGTAGAAGGGCAGGTCCGCCTGCGTGTAGTAGCCCATGCAGTTGAGGCCGTCGGTGGTATAGAAGCCATCCATCTTCCCGCCGTCGTACTCGCTGTGCATCGCGCCCCACGAGTGGCCTATGTCGGGCGTGGTGAGGCTGGTGAAGTGGAAAGGCGCCACCGACCCTCCGTTTCCGTCCGGCTGCGAATAGCCGGAGGGCACGCCATAAGGTCCGACGAACGGCGCGAATCCGTAGTAGTGATCGAAGGATCGGTTCTCCTGCATGTCGACGACCACGTGCTTGATCGGAATGCCGCTTTGAACGCCGGCCAGCACCCTGGCGGCGGAGAACAACGGCGCCGCGAGGCCCGCAGCTCCCAGGACGCCCGCGCCCTTGAGCAGATCGCGACGTCCGATTCGGTGGTCGAAGATCGAAGGCTTGTTACCGCCCATTTCTCCTCCTGGAACCAATGGTTCTGGCCGTCGCATCCAGTCAAACCCCCGCCGGTTGTAAGCACCATCATGCGCGGCTAAGGCGCGGGGTGCACGGGGTTAACAGGTATCCGAATCACGTACCTCAACCGGCGGGATTCAGGTATTTCCCACCTTTTGGAACAGGGGCGTCTCCTCCTACGGTGATTCCAGGCTCCGGAGCACCAAAAAAAGAGATTTGGAGGACGACTCAGATGAGCAGCAACTACCGGTTTTACGCGGCGAAAATGGCCGAGCTTCGCGCGCAACGCGAAGCGAGCCGGCCACTTCACCGGCAGCTTCAAGAGCTTCTACTGTTCGTCGCGAAATGCGAGTTGCAGTGGAACTCGATTGCCCCGCGATAGGCGTGTTTTTAGAGTGGCGAGGTCAGCTCCAGCTGGATGTTGTCGGGGTCGCGGAACGGCAAGACGCAGATCCCGAAGGACGTCAGCTCCCTGACCTCACCTCGCGGGACTCCGCGCTCGTCGAGCATGCGGATCGCTTCGTTGAGCGCCGCCCTGCTCTCCACGCTGAAGCTCAAGTGGTCGAGCCCGACTCGGTTTTCGTCGAACTGATCTCCCTTCGCCGCCACCGGCCGTAGCCCCAGCAAATAGTTGCCCTTGCTCATCACGCACCCGCCCCACAGCACCGGGTAGCTGGGGTCGGACTTGGGGTCTTCCGACTCGGGCGCCTCGACCGCCACGTTGAAACCGAGCAACGCGGTGTAAAACTCGCGGCTTCGTTCGATGTCCGTGACCGTCAACCGCAAGTGGTGGATGTTGCCTAACCCGATCTGTCCAGCCATCTGTTCCCCCCTTCGTTAATGCGAACGTTCGTCCCATTATCGGAGGCTAGGTGGCGGATGTGAGATCGGGTTTCAGGCGCAAGCGGGGCGCCTGCGCGAGGGCGCGCGCAAACAGCGGGAGTGCAATGGTCAAGAGGGCCGCGCTGCTCACGAGAGCGGCGCGGATCGAGATCCCTGAGGCGACCACGCCGATGATCGGGCCTCCAACGATCTGCCCCAACGCGTCAGCCTGGCCGTCGACCGAAAAAAGCGTCGCTCGGTTCGCGGAATCAAGCGACCTGTTGAGCCAGGCGCGCTGCACTGGCGAGAACGTCTGTCGCATCACACTCGCCACCCAGATGCAGCCGATGGCGAGATAGAGATTGGCTGCCAGCGCGAAACCTGCGACTGCCAGGGCTCGAGCTGCCGTGAACGCGAAAAGCAGGCGGGTGACGTGCGAATGGTTCTCGAGGTCGAGCCTGCGCCGGACGATCCAGGTCGCCGCGATACCGAGGAGCGACGCGCCGCCGCTGATCAGACCAAACCAAAGGACGGGCGAAAGCCCAGCAAAGGCCGGCAGCCCGACGTCCTTGAGAAAGTGGACCTGGTACAGGCGATCGACACCCTCGCCCGACAGGCCGACGACCACGGTGATCGCGAGGATGGTTAGGATCAGCGGCCGCTTGCGTAGGGTCGCAATCGACGAACGAGCGCCGTGGGCCATGCCGGCCAGGCTGCCTCTGGGCTCAGTCCGAGTCGCGCTGTAGCCCGCCTCGGTCATTGCAAGAAACAGGTAGATGCCAAGCACTACGAGAAGCCCGCCTCCGACCAGGATCGGCAGGTTGAGCCGGATCGACGCCAGGCCGACCCCGACGAAGATCCCGATCAGGCCTGTCACCTGACCGACTTGCGAGGCTCGCAAGAAGAGATGGCCCGCCGCCTCTTCGCCGATCTCATCGGTGATCCACGCATCCTCGGCGCCATCGACCAGCGTCGCCCCGATTCCCCAAACGACCTGGGAGATCAGGATCGACGTGAACTGTGGGATCGAGCCCTCGAGGATGAAGCCGGCGCCCACGACGCTGCATCCGGTGGCCACCGCCCAGCGGCGGCTGAACGCGTCGGCGAACAGCCCGGTCGGGACCTGGAACACGAGGCAAGTGAGCTCCAGGACGCTGCCGACGAGGAGCAGCCGAAGCGGGTCGAGATGAGCCACCTGGACCTGGTAGACGAGGTTCGTGACCGCAAGCGTGCCGAAGAAAAGGGGCCAGCCCGCGCTCAAGACGAGATACACGAAGGTCGGGTCTTTGGAACGAGTAGACAACTGGACGGTCTCCTCCCGCCGGCCCGAGGGCGCGGCGAATCAATCCGAAATCGGGAGGAAACTCCAGCGGTGAACCCCGGAGGGCTGGGAGGCTAGAGGTCTCCCGCGAAGTCGAGGACGTTCGCGGGTGCCTTCATGAAGCGGATCCTAACCGGTGCGTAACCATTTGTCCCGCTCGGAATGTTTAGCGTCGTGATGTCCGGCGAGGCCTACTCACACATCGGGCAGCTGTCCTCGGACGGCAACTGGCGCTGGGACGGGGCGTCCTGGCGCCCGGTCGTCCCCCGGCCCCTTCCCCGCTGGCTGAATCGAGGGCTGACCAGGAAAGCGACCTGGTCCGTATTGGTCGCCGCGCTGATGGCCGGGCTGCTCGCGGATCAAGCGCTACGCGTCGGGACGTTTGGGTTGGGCGCAAGCCTGACCCTGGCGTTCATCGCACTCGCGCTGGTCTTCGCAGGTCGGATCTTGTCGCTCGAGGCGCGCGCGCTCGCTGGGGCTTCAGTACTGTTCGCCGCCTGGCTCACGCTGAGGGCAAGCCCATGGCTGCTCTGGCCCGACCTTGCTATGGCTTTCGCGCTCATCGGGCTGGCCGCGTCCGTCGGGACTCGGGGATCGCTCCTCGACATCGGCATCGCCGAAGCGGCGGCGCGCTCGGCCCACGCGTTGACGCATATCGGGACAGGTGCACCCTTCGCCATCCAGCCGGTCGTTCAAGCACGGAACCGGATGGGAATGATCGCCCCGATCGCACGCGGTGCACTCATTGCCGCGCCGATCGCAACCCTCGTGGCCGTGTTGCTGGCGGCGGCGGACCCCGTCTTCGCCTCCTTCTTCAACCTCAACCTCGACTTCAACCAGTTGGCGTTGGATGTCGCATTCATTACGGGCGGGGCGCTTCTGGTGGCAGGCTTGCTGCGGCTGGCCACGGCCGAGCCGCTATCTCGGGTGGACGGGCCGGCATGGCGCCTGGGTTCGATCGAAGGCCTGGTCGTCCTGGCGGCGCTCGACGCAATCTTCGCGGCGTTCGCGGTGGCGCAGGCCATCGCCGCGGTCGGGGCGGCGGGCGACGCGCTACGCGCAGCGGACGTCACGTACGCGGATTACGCACGATCCGGGTTCTTCCAGCTGCTGTGGGTTGCCGGGATCACTGCCGTCACGCTAATCCTGTTCAACAGGATCACCAGCCTGACTCAGCAAGCCACGAAGAAAGCGTTTCAAGTCCTCTCGCTGGTTGCGATCGCACTGACGCTTCTCATCGTCTTCGTCGCCTTCCAGCGCCTGCGCATCTATGAAGAGGCATACGGCTTCACGATGCTGCGGCTCTACAGCCACATCTTCGCGGTCTGGATCGCACTGATCTTCTTGCTCCTGGCAGCGGACTTCACGGGTTTGTTCCAGCGACGGAGGTGGTTGGTTGGAGCGATCTCCGCGTCCGCCATGGCGGTGCTGCTTACCCTGAACGTCATCAACCCCGAGGCGATCGTGGTCTCGCTCAACATCGACCGTGCACAAGCAACGCACAAGATCGACGCGCAGTACCTCGCCACGCTCTCGAATGACGCGACTCCTACCTTGCTCGCCTCAGAGTCGCAGGACATCAGGCGGATCGCGTGTGAGGGCTCGCAGTCGTATTCGGTCAGCCCGGCGGCGTTGAACTGGTCGGACGCCACGGCCGCGACGTCGCGCCGCACGCGCTGCTGAATTCACCTAGTCCCACCCTTAACGCCGCTTTGCGCGCAATTCAGCTGGTCCCAGCCCCGGGTCCGCCGCTCGCGCGCAAACTGTCAAGATCGCGGCGTGACGAGGATCGAAATCGCGGTCGGGGCCCTGAAATTCGAGGCGCGGCTGGAGACTGAGCTCGCGCCCAAGACGTGCGCCAGGTTCATCGCCATGCTGCCGCTCAAGAGCCGAATCGTCCAGGCTCGGTGGAGCGGAGAAGCGGCGTGGATCCCATTTGGCGACCTGGCCCTGGACCTTGGCTACGAGAACCACACCAGCTATCCGGCCCCTGGACAGCTGCTGCTCTATCCGGGCGGCATCAGCGAAACCGAGATCCTGTTTCCGTATGGCGGGACCGTCTTCGCAAGCAAGATGGGCCAGCTGGCCGGCAACCATTTCGCAACCATCGAGGAGGGCGTCGAGCACCTTCCGACGCTTGGAAAGCTCGTCCTGTGGGAAGGCGCGCAGGACATCGTTTTCGAAGCCCTCTGATCGTGGGCCGCGACGCGTCGGTGGTGATGCGGCGATGCGACGTATTGGGATCGATCAGCGAAGAACCGGACCGGCTCACGCGGCCATTCGGGTCAGACGCGATGCGCCGAGCCCACGAACAGGTCACCGCCTGGATGCGCGAAGCAGGCATGTCGGTGAGCCGGGACAACATGGGCAACCTGCGTGGGCGGTATGAAGGAGAGCCCGGCACAAGCAGGACGCTGCTGATCGGGTCGCATCTCGACTCAGTACGCGACGCGGGCAAGTACGACGGGCCGCTCGGCGTGCTCGTCGCGATCGCCGCGGTTCAGGCTATCCACGACCGTGCCGTGCGGCTTCCGTTTGCGATCGAGGTAGTCGGTTTCGCGGACGAGGAAGGGCTCCGATTCGGGACCCCCTACCTCGGCAGCAAGGCACTGGCCGGAGCGTTCGACCAGGCAGATCGCGCCCGCATCGATTCGGGCGGCATGACCATGGCGGACGCGATTCGCGCCTTCGGCGGCGATCCTCAGCGGATTGCAGAGGATCGGTGGAACGGTGGCGACCTGCTTGGCTACTTTGAGGTCCACATCGAGCAGGGCCCGGTGCTCGAGGGCCGGGGCCTGCCGGTGGGAGTCGTCTCTGCAATCGCAGGCCAATCGCGCTTTGAGCTGACGTTCACGGGCGAGGCCGCCCACGCGGGCACCACCCCCATGGACCGCCGCAAGGATGCGCTGGTCGCGGCGTCCGTTTTCGTGCAGGCGGTCGATGGCCACGCGGCCGAGCTGGAAGGATTGGTCGCGACTGTCGGGCAGCTCACCGTGCAGCCCGGAGCGGCAAATGTCGTGCCGGGCGAGGTGACCCTGAGCCTGGACGTCCGGCACTCGAACGACGCCGATCGACTTCACGCCTCTCAACTCCTGCTTGATGTCGCCGAGAAGATCGCGGACCACCGGGGCATCGCACTCACCACCAGACGGATCAGCGAAAACTCAACGGTTCCGTGCTCCCCCCCCTTTACGTCGATACTCGCGCACGCGGTGGAGGATCGCGGCCACACTGCCATCGAGCTCGCGAGCGGCGCGGGTCACGATGCGGTCGTGATGGCCGGGCTCACGGAGATCGCCATGCTGTTCGTGCGCTGCAAAGGCGGCATCAGCCACAACCCGGCCGAATCCGTGGCCGAGGCTGATGTGGCCGTCGCGCTCGACGTCCTGGGACGGTTCCTGGAGCTGATGGCGGCCGAGCCTTGAGCGACCTGGTGATCCGCGGTGGGACCGTCGTCACGAGCTCATCTGTCGGTGTCGCCGATGTCGCCGTGACCGCCGGTCGCATCACCGAGGTCGGTCCGAACTTGCAGGGGGCCGAGGAGATCGACGCGTCAGGCCTGCACGTCTTCCCGGGGGGTATCGACTCACACGTGCACTTCAACGAGCCCGGGCGCACGGACTGGGAGACGATCGCCAACGGATCGGCCGCCCTCGCCGCCGGCGGTTACACCACTTTCGTCGACATGCCGCTGAACAACCTGCCGGTGACCATCAACGGCCCCGCCTTCGACCTCAAGCTCGAGGCCGCCCGGCGCTCGTCAATTATCGACTTCGGTCTATGGGGCGGGCTCGTACCAGGCAACCTCGATCGCCTCCCCGAGCTCGCGGATCGCGGCGTGATCGGTTTCAAGGCGTTCATGTGCCCGAGCGGCATCGACGAATTCCCAGCGTGCGACGAGAAGACGCTGCGAGATGGCATGAAGCGAATCGCGGAGCTCGATTCCATCCTGCTGGTGCACGCGGAGGATCCGTCGAAGCTGTCGGATCCAAAAGGCACCACGGCGCGGGATTTCCTCGAGTCGCGCCCGTGGGAGGCCGAGCTGTCCGCGGTCCACAACGCGATCGCGTGGGCGCGTGAAGCGGGATGCCGGCTCCACATCGTGCACGTCAGCTGGGTCCCCAGCGCCGCCCTGATCCAGGTGGCCAGGGAAAACGGCGCCGATGTCAGCGGCGAGACGTGCCCGCACTACCTTCTCTATTCGGAAGACGACCTGGAGCGGATGGGCGGGCTCGGAAAGTGCGCCCCCCCTTTCCGCACGGCCGGGAGCCTCGAGGCGCTTTGGACCAGCCTCGCCGACGGTTGGCTTCAGATGGTGGTCTCGGACCACTCGCCCAGCACGCTCGAGCTCAAGCAAGGCGAGAACTTCCTCAGGGTCTGGGGCGGCATATCAGGGTGCCAGTCGACTCGGCAGCTCCTGCTCGCACAGAACCGTTTGGATCTTCCGGCGATCGCCGGCTTGACCTCGACGAACGTCGCAAAGCGATTTGGCCTGAAGCACAAGGGTGACGTGGCTCCTGGATTTGACGCTGACCTGTGGCTCGTCGACCTGACCCATACCGACGTCGTCCGACGAGAAGACCTGCTCTACCGCAATCCTTTCAGCGCGCATGAGGGCCAACCCATCCGCGGACGCACCGTGCGTACGGTCGTGCGCGGGCGGACTGTGTTTGCGGAAGGAGGCACAGTTTCCGGCTCGGCGGCGCGGCTCCTCAAACGCACGGCCTAGAGCGCCGAACGGGCTCGCAAGCGTTTGCTCTCGGCGGCGATGTCGCGAGCGATCGTCGTTTCGTCCCCGGTGAGGAGCCGCCCGTCCCTGACCACAACCTTGCCGTTGACGACGACCGCCTCGGCTCGAGCTGGCGGAGCAAGAGCAAGCGCGGCAAGCGGATCTTCGATGCCGGCGTGCGCCAGGTCGTCGATTCGAAAGAACGCTACGTCGGCGCATTTGCCCGGCTCAAGCGTTCCACAATCGTCGCGGCCGAGGCAGGCGGCGCCGCCCGCGGTCGCCAGCCGCCACGCGCCTCGCGCATCCAGGGCGGTGGCCGCATCCGGATCGCCTCGCATGGCGGCTCGGCCGCGCGCCAGCAGCAGCGCCTGGTGCAGCTCCATCGATAAGTTGGAGTCCTCGTTGCTGGCCGCGCCGTCGACGCCGAGTCCCACATTTGCGCCCGCGCGCATCAGGTCCGCGACGCGGCACACGCCTGCTCCTAGACGAAGGTTGCTCGAAGGGCAGTGCGCCACGCCCGTCCCGGTCGCGGCGACGCGGGCGATCTCGCCGTCATTCAAGTGGACGCCGTGCGCGAACCAGACGTCGTCGCCGGTCCAGCCGAAGTCTTGCATCAGCTCGAGCGGCCTCTTTCCAAATCGCTCGAGACAGAAGCGTTCTTCGTCGAGCGTCTCTGCCAGGTGCGTGTGAAGCCTCACGCCATGCCGGCGGGCCAGAGCTGCAGAGTCGCGCATGAGCTCTGGCGTCACCGAAAACGGCGAGCACGGCGCCACCACCACGCGGCACATCGAGCCAGGCGCCGGGTCGTGGAAGTCGTGGATCTTTTGCTCCGTGTCCGCGAGAATCGCGTCCTCGTCTTCCACCACGCTGTCCGGCGGAAGGCCGCCCTTCGATTCGCCGAGCGACATCGAGCCGCGACATGGATGGAAGCGAAGTCCGAGGTCGCTCGCCGTTTCGACCAGGGCCTCGAAAATGCCTTCGCGACCGCGCGGGAAAATGTAGTGATGATCCGTCGAGAGCGTGCACCCGCTCAAGAGCAGCCGCGCCATCGCCGCGCGGGCGGCGAGACGGACCGTGTCCGCGTCGATCTGCGCCCAGACTGGATAGAGCGCGCGAAGCCACTCGAACAAGCCTCCGTCCGGCACGTAACCGCGTGTCGCCCACTGGTACATGTGGTCGTGCGCGTTGACCAGGCCGGGCACGGCCACGCAGTTCGGCAGGTTGAGCACCTCGTCGGCAACCGGTGGCGGGCCCGAACCGATCGCCGTGATGAAGCCGTCGCGAGCGACGAGCCATCCATTCTCCAACTCTTGGGCGCCGGTGAAGAGCAACCCAGCCCGCAGCAACAGGGTCGGCATCAGGTGTCCACGATGTCTTGGGGGCGTACCGGCACGCGCGTGATCGGCTTTCCTGTCGCGGCCCGGATCGCCGCCACGATCGCCGGCCCCGACGAGATGGTCGGAGGTTCCCCCACTCCCTTCAACCCGTAGGGCGAATACGGATCGCCGAGCTCGAGGATTTCCATTCGCACCGGAGGCATGTCCAGGATCGTCGGGAGCAGGTAGTCGGTGAACGATGCGTTGCGGATCACGCCGTCCTTGACCTGGATCTCCTCCATCACCGCGAGCCCGAGCCCCTGCGCGGCGCCGCCCTCGAGCTGGCCCTCTACCGCCTGGGGGTTGATCGCCTTGCCGACGTCCTGCGCCGTCGCCAGCTCGACCACCTTCACGAGGCCCAGCTCTGTGTCGACGTCGACAACGGCCCGATGGGCGGCGAACGCGTACTGCAGGTGTGCGTTGGCCTGGCCCGTTTCGGGATCGAGGCGGTGGGTGCGCCGCGGGCGGAACTCGCGGGTTTCTTCCACAACCGCGTCGCCGAGCAGCGTAGCCAGGGTGACGATCACCTCACCTTCCGAGGAGACGACCGTGTCGTTTTCAAGGCGGGCCGCCGAGCTGTGCCCGAGCTCCGACCGCGCCATCGCGAGGATGCGCTCCCGCACGGCCTCGGACGCGGCTTTGACCGCGCCGCCGGTGATGTACGTCTGACGCGAAGCTGATGACGAGCCGGCGGAACCGACCCTCGTGTCGGCGTCGAGGACGATGACGTCGCTGACGCCCAGCTCGGTGGCCGCGATCTGCGCCTGCACGGTGACCAGGCCCTGGCCCACCTCGGCGGCGGCCGTGTGCACCTCGACGCGTGGGCGGCCGTCCACGACCGACAGCCGGACCTTGGCGGTCGAATAATCGTCGAATCCCTCCGAATAGCCGACATTCTTGAATCCCACGGCGTAGCCCACACCTCGAACGACTCCCTCACCGTGGGTCGTGTTGGAGACGCCGCCGGGCATCTGCGTGAGGTCCACTCCCCTCGCACCAGGGAGCGGCATCTTTCGAATCCGATCCAGGAGCTCCGCGACCGGGGCGGGGCCTTCGACCACCTGCCCCGTGATCAGGTGGCTTCCCGTCTTCATCGCGTTGCGCTTGCGCAGCTCGACCGGGTCCATGCCCAGGGCCGCGGCCAGCTTGTCCATCTGCGCTTCGTGCGCGTAGCAGTTCTGGACCGAGCCGAAGCCGCGCATGGCGCCGCACGGCGGGTTGTTGGTGTACATCACCCAGCCGTCGACCGTCGCGTTCGGACATTCGTAAGGTCCCAGGGCGAAGCAGCATGCGTTGACGATCACCGCGGTCGAGCTCGAGGCGTAAGCCCCACCATCGAGCAGCACCCGCGCCTTGACGTAGACGAGCTTGCCCTCGCGCGTTGCGCCATGCTCGTATCTGAGCCTTCCCGGGTGGCGGTGCACGTGGCCCACGAAAGACTCCGGCCGCGAGTAGCTCATCTTCACGGGCCGTCCGGTGCGAAGCGCAAGCAGGCACGCGTGCGCCTGCATCGATAGATCCTCTCTCGCACCGAACGCGCCGCCCACGCCGGCCATCGTCAGCCTCACCTTCTCTGGCGGAAGCGCCAGGATCCCGGAGAGCTGGTCGCGATCGACATGCAGCCACTGTGTCGCGAGATGGAGATCGACGCTTCCGCCGGCACCGGGAATCGCCAGCCCGGACTCCGGGCCGAGCGGGGCCTGGTCCTGCATACCGATCTCGTACTCGCCGCTCACCACGACGTCCGCCCGAGCGTCCTGGGCTCCGTGACGGATCTTCACATGGCGGGTGACGTTGCCGTCGGGATGCAGCCGGGGCGCCGCGTCCGTGAGGGCGACCTCCGGGTCGGTCAGCGGCTCGAGCACCTCGTACGTGACACGGACCTTTTGAGCAGCGCGTCTCGCGTGCTCGGGATGATCGGCTGCGACCAAAGCAACCGCCTCGCCCCAATACCGCACGACGTCGAAAGCGAGCACGGGCTGGTCCTGGATTTCGAGGCCGTACTGCTTCTCGCCCGGCACGTCCTCGTGCGTCAGCACGGCGACCACGCCCGGCATGGCTCGAGCCTCGACCGCGTCGATCGCGAGAATCCGGGCGTAAGGGTGCGGGCTCCGTACCGTCGCGCCCCAGAGCATTCCTTCAGCGGTCAGGTCGGACGAGTAGGTGAAGTCGCCGCGAACCTTTCCGGCTCCATCGGCACGGCGCGCCGATTCGCCGACGCGTCCAGTCACCGCGGCGCCATCCCGTTAGCCGCCAGGTGCACTGCGTCGATGATCTTCGCGTAGCCGGTGCACCGGCAGATGTTGCCGGCCAGCGCTTCGCGTATCTCTACATCGGTTGGACGCGACGTGCGCGTGAGGAGGTCGTGGGTCGCCACCACGAAACCCGGCGTGCAGAAACCGCACTGCACCGCGCCGGCTTCGAGGAAGGCCTCCTGCACCGGGTGCAGCGCGTCGCCCGAAGCGAGACCCTCGACCGTCACGACCTCGCGACCTTGCGCCTGGCCGCCGAGCACGAGACATGCGCACACCAGGCGGCCGTCCAGGTACACCGAACAGGAGCCGCACTCGCCCTGCTCGCACGCGTTCTTCGAGCCGGGAAGATCCATGTGCTCGCGCAGCACGGCCAGCAGGCTCGCCCCTTCCCAGACGCCTTCGGCGACGCGCGGTCTGCCGTTCACCGTGCAGGCGATCCTCATGCCGCTCCGATGTATTCGTTCCAGGCCCAGACGAAGCTGCGCCGCGCCATGACCGCGAGCGCGTATCGCCTATAGGCCGCCGTGCCACGCACGTCGTCGATGGGTCGCGCGGCCGCCGCGACCAGCTGGCCGAAGCGCGCGAGCGCGGACTCGGCCACCGGCGCGCGCGTCTGCCACAGGCTGTGCTCGTCGAGCACGCCCTCGATGAACCTCGCCGCCTCAGGAGCCGTGACCGGAGTGGGGGCAGCTGATCCGATGCCCGTGCCGACGCGGCGACGCTCCGGCTCGATCACGAGGGCGAACGAGCAAACGGCGATGACCATGGCGTTGCGCGTCCCCACCTTCGAGAACTGCTGGGGTCCCTGCGCCGGCTCGATGAGAAATGCGGCGATCAGCTCGTCCTGCCGCATCGCGTTGCGCTTAGGTCCCACGAAGAACTCGTGCGCAGGAATGCGCCGTGTCCCTCCAACCGAGGCAAGCTCGACGATGGCTCGCGACGCGAGCAGCGCCGGATGCGCATCACCGGCCGGCGACGCAGAGCCGAGGTTGCCCCCGACGGTGCCGCGGTTGCGAATCTGCGGCGACCCCACCGTGCGAGATGCCATGGCAAGGCCGGGAATCCGGTCGCCGAGCTCGTCGATGAGACGCGTGTAGGTGACCCCGGCGCCGATGCGCAGCATGCCATCCTCATGACCCCAGTCCGAGAGCTCTGCGACCCGGCTGAGGTCCAGAAATGCGGGAGGGCGGTGTCGGTCGAAGTTGATCTCGACCATGACGTCGGTCCCACCGGCGATCGGCAGCGCGTCCGGGTGCTCCGCCTTCATGGCGAGCGCCTCAGTCCAGGTGGCCGGCTGCAGAAAATCCACGTGCGTTCACCAGGCTCGATCGGCAGGCGTCGCGTCGTCGCGCGTCACCGTCCCTTCGATCAATCCGTACGGGCGGTCGGAGGCGTAGAAGACCTCGTTCTCGTTGTTGAGCCCGAAAGGCTCGAGGTCGACGAGGAAGTGGTGCTTGTTCGGCATCGAGAGGCGGATCTCCGCGATCTCCTGCCGCGCCTCGAGCACCGCCTCCCCCATCGCGTAGAGCGTCTGCTGCAGCGAGAGACTGTGCTTGCTTGCGAAGGTCTCGACCAGCAGACGCCTCGCATCGCGGCGGGCCTCCTTCCAGTCGACCTTCTCGCGCGAGTATCGCCATCGCGCATCAACCGCCGTCGCGAGCACGCGGTCGCGGGTCTCCGGCAGCGTCGTGTAGTGGTCTTTCCGGTAGCCCCGGAACTCCGAGCCCGTGGACTTGAGCAGCGTGAGCCCAGTGAGGCCTGACACCACCCATTCGGAATCTTCCATGCACGTCACCGTCGTCAGACGCTGCTCGGACCCGCCTCGCTCGAATGCGTGCGGGTGCGGCTTGCCGTCGACGACGATCCGCGCCCACGGTTGCTCCACGATCGAGACTCGCGCCCGCTGCACCGCCCGGTGGTCGCTCACAAAGTGCCGGCCGAGGCGCAGCGCGAAATCCTCGATCTCGCCAACTGGATCCTTGGCAAAGGCGAAGACGGTGTTCTTCTGCGTGTCGGTCGGAACCACGTGGCTGTTGTCGCCGCTGAGGTGAGTTGCTGCGAAGTCCCCGGCGAGCGAGACGCTCACCGTCATGTCTTTGATGTCGTGGGTGGCGCCGCGAGTCACCCGGACGACGTGCGTCTCCGCCTTCCCGTACTGGTTGTCGCCCAGGACGATGGTCAACTCAAACGCCCCGGTATGTCGTGTAGCCGTATGCGCTCAGCAGCAACGGAATATGTAGGTGGGCGCCCGCCTCCTCAAGACTGAACACGACCAGGATCCTCGGATAGAAGGCTGTCAGTCCCGAGCGCTCGAAGTAGGGCCGCGTATCGAACTCGAGCCGGTACTCGCCCTCCTCCAGCTCTTCGCCCGCCAGGTCTCGGACGCGGCCCTCCGCGTCGGTGACGGCCTCACCGATTTCCTTCCAATCGCCGTCCGGCTCGCGGCGGCAGAGTGTGACCGCGAGGCCCGCGGCGGCCGCGCCGCGCATCGTGTCGAGCACATGCGTCGAGATGGTCACTGCCGCACCAGGTCCTCAAGGCGCGTCCGTGCGATCTTGCGATGCTCGCCGGCCGCGACACGAGCTTCGGTCACGGGATCGTTGTCCATGCGCTCGCGCAGCGCGAAAAGAATCTCGTCTGCGCTCTTGCCCACCGCGGCGATGAGAAAAACGTGCCCAAAGCGAGCTTCATAGCTGCGATTCTCCTGCGCGAGCTCGGAGAGCGTGCCGGCCCCAGCCGCCAGCACGCCGCGCTGCTCGCGCTCGGATGTGTCTGGCGAGCCGCCTCCACGCTCGCCGACTCGTGGATGACCAGCCAGAGCCTCGGCCCAATCGGTTGGTTCGAGCTCCAGCCATGCCTGTTCGGCGCTGTCGAACAGCTCCGTGAGGTCGGCGTAAGGCCGTCCTTCCGCCACGCGCCCCGCCCATCTCGCCGAGGCGAAGCACGTGAGCAGCCGGCGCTTGGCTTCCTCTGGCGGTAAGGAATTGAATTCAACCGGTCCCATCCCTATCGCCGCTTTGCGCGCAATTCATTCAACACCCAGCGGCACCAGCTCGAACCTGGCGACGTCCACCAGGCCGCGATCGGTGATCTTCAGCTCCGGGATCACCGACAGGGCCAGGAAGCTCAGCGTCATGAACGGTGCGGCCATCGTCACGCCCAGCCCGGCCAGGCGCTTCTCCATCGAACGCAGCCGCTCGTGAACGAACGCGAGCGGTTGATCGCTCATCAGACCGGCTACGGGCAGCGCGAGCTCCTCGACCACCCGGCCGCCCTCAGCGATCACGATGCCGCCTCCGATCGCGGCGAGGCGGAGCGCGCAGGCGGCCATGTCAGCGTCGTCGACTCCGAGGACCACCACGTTGTGGGCGTCGTGCGCGACGGTCGATGCGAAAGCGCCCCGCTGGAGACCGACGTTGGTCGCAAATCCGAGGCCAACTCGACCGCTCGCGTGGTGCCGCTCGAGCACGGCGATCTTCACGAGGTCGCGTTTGGGGTCCGCGACGATGCATCCGTCGCGTGTGGTTGGTTCGAGGAGCTCGGTGCCCGTGAGGAGCTGGGAAGGGATCACCCGGATGACCCGCATGCGTCGTGGGCCCGCTGCCACATGAAACGTCGAGGCTGTCACGTCCGCCAGGTGCACCGTCTGCCGAACCCATTCCGGTACGTCGACCTTGACGAACCGGGGCGCCGCACCTCGCTTCAGAACCTGGCGCGGGACGAAAGAGGTCAGATCGTCCAGGACCAGGATGTCCGCCTGATAGCCGGGGGCGATCGCGCCAAGGTTTCGCAGCCTGTGGTAGATCGCCGGGTGGATCGTCGCCATGATCAGGGCGTCTTCAGGCGCGATGCCCTCGGCGACCGCCACCCGAACCATCTGGTTGATGTGACCCTCCTCGACGATGAAGCTCGGCTCGCGGTCGTCGGTGCAGAACATGCAGCGCGCTGGGCCGTAGCGCTTCACCAAGGGCAGCAGGTCGCGCAGGTTGCGCGCGATCGAAGCTTCGCGGAGCATCACCCACATGCCGAGACGCCGCTTCTCGAGGGCCTCCTCATAGGTGGTCGACTCGTGGTCGGATCGGATGCCGGCGGCGATGTAGGCGTTGAGAGCGGGGCCGCGGACCCCGGGCGCATGGCCGTCCACGTGGTCGGTGAGGCCGGTCTGCAGCTTCGCAACCTCGTTCGGGTCGCCCGCGATGACCCCGGGGAAGTTCATCATCTCCGCCACGCCGATGGTGCGGTGGCGGCGGAGAAGGCTTTCGATGTCACCTGTGGTGAAAGATCGGTGCGGGGACTCGAACGTCGACGCAGGCACGGATGACGACGCCATGACGAACACGTCGAGCGGCAGGCCGGCACACGAGTCGAGCAGCCAGTGGATCCCATCGGTGCCGAGCACGTTTGCGATCTCGTGCGGGTCCGCGACGACGGCCGTGGTCCCCTGCGCGAGCACGGCCCGCGCGAACTCGTCGACCATGAGCTTCGACGATTCGATGTGCATGTGAGCGTCGATGAACCCCGGAACCAGGTAGGCGCCTTTCACGTCCATCCGCTCGCGGCCGTCGTAACGGCCCAGCCCGACCACGTGGCCGTCAGCGACCGCCACGTCGACCTCCAGCCATTCCTTGGTGAAAACCGAGAGCACCCGGCCTCCCGCCAAGACGAGGTCGGCGGGCTCGTCCCCGCGGGCAACCGCCATCCAACGTCGGTCCATGCCGGTCAGGATAGTTCGGCGGTGCAGTGCGCATTCCGCACGTTTGGCGCCAGCCACGCGGTTTCGTGCGCCGTAATCCGCGCGTTTGGCGTCAGCCGCGCGGTTCGGCGTCCGGCTTCAGGAAATCCACGGCTTCTTCGCGGCCGTCCCACACGACCGTCGTCTGGGCCGGTTCGGTGCGGGCCACGACCTTGCCGCCCCGCAGCACGAGCTTGCGCGGCGCGACGAGCCGGATGGCGTCCATCTCTGTGGGCGCCGCGAACGCGCAGAGGTCGGCCTTGCAGCCGGGCTCCAGGCCGTAGCCTTCGAGGCCGAGCGCCGCGGCGGGGTTGACGGTGATCATCTCGATCAAGGTGTGGAGCTCGTTGTGACCTGACATCTGGCCGTAGTGCGCGAGCACGAACGCCGCCTGGAGCGGGTCCCCATAGCCGAGCGGATACCAGGGGTCCATCACAGAGTCGTGACCGACGCAGACGTTCACGCCGGCCGCCAGCAGCTCTTTGACCCTGGTGTGACCGCGCCGGATGGGATATGTGTCGAAACGCCCCTGCAGCGTCGAGTTGTCGAGCGGGTTGGTGACAATGTGCATCTGAGCCCGCTTCAGGTTGTTGATCAGCCGGTAGGCGTAAGCGTTGTTGTAGGAATGCATGGCCGTCGTGTGGCTGGCCGTGACGCGGCCACCCATTCCGAGCCTGATCGTCTCCGCGGCCATCACCTCGACAAATCGCGAGTGATCATCGTCGGTCTCGTCACAGTGCACGTCGACCCGCAGTCCCTTGTCCGCGGCGAGCGACATCGCGAACTTGACCGAGCGCTCGCCGTACTCGCGCGTCAGCTCGAAATGCGGGATCGCGCCGACGACGTCGACGCCCATGTCGATGGCGCGCCGCATGAGCTCCTCGCCCCCGTCGAACGACATGATGCCCTGCTGAGGAAAGGCGACCAGCTGGAGCACCATCTGGTCGCCGATCTCCTCGCGGAGCTCGACGAGCGCACGGACCGCGCGCAGCTCTGGATCGCAGACATCGACATGGCTTCGCACGAACTGGACTCCATTTGCCAGCTGCCAGCGCAGCACGGTGCGCACGCGGCGCTTGACGTCCTCGACGCTCAGGAGCTTCACCCGCTCGGCCCAGATGGCGATGCCCTCGAACAGAGAGCCGGTGATGTTGTGGCGCGGCTCGCCGACCGTGAGCACCGCGTCGAGGTGGATGTGAGGCTCGACGAGCGCGGGAGTGACCAGAGCGCCACCGAGGTCGATGACCTGCCGAGCCTCCGGCTCAGGCTCGGCGATCCGGCCGTCCCGTACCCCGATCTCGCGATTTTCCGCCTGCCCTGGCAGGCGGGCTCCTTTCAGGAGCAAATCGAGCATTGGACGCGAGGCTAACAGAGACCTAAACTCTGCGGAACGGTGGCGGCCGGTTTCTGGAGGGGAGTCCATGCAAACAGCCGATGAGGTCGAAAAGCACGTACCTGTCCGTGAGGGCGACTACGGGTCGAAGGTCGGCACGGTCGAGCCGGGAGGCGTCGAGTACATCGCCTTAAGGGAGAGGCATGGCAAGCCGCTCGACCTTTTCTGGACCTGGCTCTCGCCGAACCTGGAGTTCGCAACGGTCTTCATCGGCGTCATCGCCGTCGCTTTTGAAGGGCTCAACCTCTGGCAGGCGGCAACCGCCATCCTCCTCGGCACGGGGCTCGGCTCGCTCAGCCATGCCGTGCTCTCTTCCTGGGGTCCCAAGTTCGGCGTCCCCATGATGATCGTGAGCCGCGGCCCATTCGGATTCCTGGGAAACATCCTGCCCGCGGCGCTGAACGGCCTCACCGCCTCCTTTGGCTGGTTCATCGTCAACAGCGTCAGCGGCGCCTTTGCCTTGCAGTCGCTTTTCCCGTCATTCAACCTTCCGTTCTGGCTGGCGTTCCTCGTGATCGTCGTAGCCCAGGTCCTGATCGCCACGTTGGGACACAACCTGATCCACGTGTTCGAGCGCCTCGTCGTGCCGCTGCTCGGCATCGTCTTCATCGTCGCGTGCTTCTACATCTTCATCAATGGCAATTACGGGTACTCACCCAAACCGGTGCCCGGCGGCTGGTTGCTCGCCTTCACCGCGGCGTTCGGCTACGCGGTCGGCTGGAATCCCTTTGCGGCGGACTACACGCGTTACCTGCCGCCGACCGTGAACCGCCGCATGGTGGGTTTCTGGGCCGGCTTCGGCGTCCTCCTGTCCTGCGTGGTCCTCGAGATGGCGGGAGCGGTGCTCGCAACTGTCGCCAAGACAGACTTTTTCAACGGCATCCCGACGGACCAGCTTCAGAAGGCGATGCCGGATCCCGTCTATTACGCGACCCTGCTCTGCATCGCCATCGGGGCGGTGGCCGCCAACGCGATCAACATCTACAGCGGAACGATGTCGCTTGTCTCGCTTGGCATACGCGAGATGGGCATGACGCTTCGCCAGCGTCGCGCCGCGCTGGCCGTCGTCGTCGGCGTGATCGGGTTCCTCGGCGGGGTCATCCTGCAGGCGCAGGTCGCGCCGGGCAGCAAGTACGAGAGCTTCCTGCTCCTCATCAGCTACTGGATCGCCCCATGGCTCGCTGTCGTCTTCGTGGACTACTGGCTGCGCGGCGGCGATTACGGCGACGAGAGCATGTTCTACAACACCGGGTACAACCGCTGGCAAGGTGTGGTCGCGATGGGGATCGGCCTCATCGTCTCCGTCTATCTCTTCGCCAACGTGTTCGGCCTTTACATCGGTCCGATACCGACCAACAACCCCGACGTCGGAGACATCACGTTCGTCGTCGGCTTCCTGCTCAGCGGCGCCCTCTATTACGTGTTCAACCTGAATCTCCGCAAGGAGACGGCCGCCAAGCGAACAACGATGGGCTCTCGAGCGGCCTGAGGAACGATTCAGACGAGGCGCCGCAGCCTTTCGGGGCGGCGGCGCCTCCCTTTTTGGAATGAGCGAGAACGAGCTGGCATGGCTGTCCGCGGACGAGATCGTCCGTCGAGTCGGCGCACGTGAGCTGGATCCCCAAGCCATCGTGCAGGCGCATCTCGATGCGATCGACCGCCTCGATACGCAAGTGCACGCCTACGTCTACGTGGACCGAAGTGCCCGCGCCTCGGCAGGGCCATTGAGCGGTGTCACCCTGGCCGTCAAGGACAACCTGCCGGCGGCGGGCATGCCATGGACCGACGGCAGCGCGGTCTGGGCTGAGCGCCTCGCGGACCACGACACGGTTCCTGTAGCTCGGGCCCGGGCGGCCGGGGCCGCCGTGTTGGGGAAGACGAACCTCCCGGAGCTGGCGGCCGCGGTCGGAACGACCAACGCCATCTTTCCCGCCACCAACAACCCCTGGCGGTCCGGCATCACGCCCGGCGGCTCCACTGGAGGCAGCGCCGCGGCTGTGAGCGCGGGAATGGCGACGGTCGGGATGGGCACCGACATGGGCGGCTCGATTCGCATCCCCGCTTCCTGCTGCGGAATCGTCGGTCTGCGCCCGTCACCGGACCGCGTGCCGTCCGAGATCGTGGACCCGGCGGGCCTATCCGTGATCGCGCCGCTTGGACGGACCGTCGCCGATGTGAGGCTGCTGTTCTCGGTCATGGCGGACGTCCCGCCTGGCGAACGATCGCCGACCCCCAGACTCCTGCGCATCGGGGTCGTGGAGGAGACCCCGCTTGGGATGGATGCCGCCTGCGCAGACGCGTGCCGCCGCGCAGCCGATGCGTTCGACCTGGCGGGCCATCACGTCGAGCGCATCGCCTGGGAGTCGGAGGCGGTGGCGGCCGGCTATGGGGTGGTGCGCCGCGCAAGCATGGCGTCCTTTCCGGCCGACCCGCGGCTGTTCGGCCCTGGCATTCGCAATCTGGTCGAGCAGGGGCGCGCGCTGTCGGCGCTCGACTATTTCCAGGCTTTCGAAAGCGCGACTGCGGCCGCTTACGCGGTCGTGGTGAGACCGCTGCTCAACGACTTCGACTGCTTGCTGACCCCAACACTCGGCCTGGTCCCCATGCCCATCGCGGAGGTGCCGCCTTTTCTCAGCGAGCCCTACGGGCGTTACATCCAGTTCGTGCTCCCGGTCAGCTTTGCGCACACCCCCGCGATTTCCATCCCAGCGGGCCGCCACGACGGGCTGCCGCTGGGCGTGCAGCTGGTCGCGAGGTCGGGCATGGAATGGCCGCTGATGGCGCTCGCGGAGCAGCTCGAAGCGATGCCTGGCTTCGGCTTCGAACCTCCTCTTCGTCCAGCCTGAAAATATGAAGGTGATGAAAGCTCAGAAAGTCGAAATGTTCGTCTGTCCCATGGCCGCGCCGTCCGACACGTCCGGCCTGCAGAAGCTCGCGGACGCTGGAAAGATCAAGCCCGACACGCTCGTCGCGATCGCCGGCAAGACCGAGGGGACCGGGCAGCACGACGACTGGGGCCGCGTTTGGGCAGACGTGGCCCTCCGCGAGTGGACTTCGAAGTTCGTTGGGATACCGCTGGAAGACGTGGCGAAGCAGGTTATCTTCGTGCTCTCGGGCGGGTGCCCGGGGGTGATCACGCCTCACATCGCGGTGGTCACGCGAGAGTGGGTCGAGGCGCCGGATTCGGACTCGAAGGACGACAAGAGGTTGGTCGTCGGCAGAGCCGGCTCGGAGCCCATGCCGCCGGAAGAGGTCGGCCGCATGGGCCAGATCCGGAAGGTGGCCGAGGCGACGCACCAAGCCATGGCGGACGCCGGTCTCACCGACCCACGCGACGTCCACCTCGTCATGGTCAAAGTGCCGGGCTTGACAACGGCCAGCATCAAGGACGCGGAGTCGCGTGGGAAGACGGTGGTCTCGCACGACCTCACATTCGGCCCCGAAGGCGCAGGGGTATACGCGAATGACGCGGCTGCGCTCGGAGTCGCGATGGCGCTTGGCGAGGTGAAGGAGTCGGCGCTGTCGGATGGCGTCGTGCGCCGCGACTGGAGCCTCTACTCAGAGGTCGCCATGACCTCGTCCGGCGGCGAGAAGCGCCATGGCGAGGTGCTCGTGTTCGGAAACTCGACCGCTTCGCGAAGCTCGCTGCGCATCGGCCACGCCGTCACCAAGGACTTCATCGACGCCGAAGGCGTCAGGAATGCGCTTCGCTCGGCCGGGCTCAGCTTTGACGCTCTACCGGCCGAGGCGGACCTGTCGCGGCTCGTTCACGTCTTCGCCAAGTCCGTCATCCCGGGAAGCGACCAGATTCGCGGCCAGAGAATCACCCTGCTCGATGACGTCGACGCCTACCAGATCGGGAAAGCGCTGGGTGGAATGCTCGTCGCGTCAGTGACCGGACGCACGACCAACTACGTGAGTGGAGGGGAGCGCAACTCACACCAGGGCCCGCCAGGCGGAAACATCGTCGCCGCCGTCGTCAGGACGGACGGCTGAGCTCAAAGAGCTTCAGCGGTGACAGGGGCATCTCGGTGATCGGGATGCCGAGCGCCTCCTCGATCGCTGACGCGAGGACCGCGCCCACCGGGATCACGCCCGCCTCGCCGGCGCCCTTGATGCCGAGAGGATTCAGCGGGGATGGCGTCTCGATGTGGTCGATCTCGATCGCGGGGATCTCCGTCGCGTAGGGCATCAGGAACTCCATGAAGGATGCATTGCGGAGCTGACCTTCGTCGTCATACGCGAGGCGCTCGTAGAAGGCGCCGCCGATCCCCTGTGCGACCCCACCCTCGATCTGTCCCTCCACCACGAGCGGGTTGATCACGCGCCCGCAATCGTGGATGACGACGTACTTGAGGATCTCCAGCCGGAACGTCTTCGGGTCGACTCGCACGTAGGCGGCATGGCACCCTGCGGCCCAGGTCGAGCCTGGCGGGCTGTAGTAACCGGTCGCCTCGAGACCGGGCTGCTCGCCTTCATGGAGGGGCGGTCCCGGCCGCGCCCTGGCCGTGAACTGGGTCGCCGCCTCACTGCCACCACCGAATGCATAGCGGACCGGGTTGGCCAGGACGGCCACCGCCGCCAGCGGCATCCCGCGATCGGGCGACCCCTTCACCTGGACCTTGCCGCCGACAAGCTCCAGGTCGGCTGCATCGACCTCGAGGTGGTCCGCGACGATGTGCTTGGCCTTTTCGGCGACCATGCCCGCTGCCACCGCCATCGCGTTGCCGGCCGTGACCGCTCCCCGCGACGCGAAAGTGCCCACTCCCCATGGGAAGCGCCGCGTGTCGCCGCTCGTCACCTCGACGTCGGCAACATCCACGCCCAGCTGATCGGCGACGATCTGCGCCCAGACGGTCGCGTGAGCCTGGCCCTGGCTGGGGATGCCGGTCGCGGCGACCACCTTGCCCGAGACGAGGACCTGCACGTGCGCACCCTCGTAAGGCCCCACCCCCGTGCCTTCCACGTACATGCCGAGTCCCATCCCGACCTGGTCGCCCGCCGGCCGAGGTCCGAGGTTGGTGAGCGCCTTCTCCAGGAGAGCGGGATAGTTCCCGCTGTCATAGACGACCCTGTTTCCGTCCTGCCACGCCACGCCGACCTCGTACGGAAACTGGTCTGGTTGGATCAGGTTGCGGCGGCGGACCTCGGCGCGCTCGAGTCCAAGCTCAGCCGCGACCGCGTCGAGCGTGCGCTCCATGACGAAGCAGGCGTGCGGGCGGCCGGCGCCACGGTAGGGCGAGGTTGGTGTGGCGTTCGTGTAGACGTCGCGGAATCGCACCCGGTAGTTCGGCACGCGGTAAGGCCCGGGGACCTGCGCGGCCGTGATGATCGGCAGGATGATTCCGTACGGCGTGTAGGCGCCGGCGTCGTGGACGAAGTCGACGTCCAGCGCAAGGAGCTTGCCATCGCTGTCGTAGCCGACCTCGACCTCGTGGACCTGGCCGCGCTCCTGGTTCACGGCCGTGAAATGCTCCTGCCGGTCCTCGGTCCACTTCACCGGCCTGCCGAGCTTCATCGCGGCAAAGGGAACCAGGAGCTCGTCGGGGTAGAAGAGCATGATCTTCGGCCCGAACCCACCCCCCACGTCCGGCGCGATCACGTCGACATTCGACTCGGGCAACCCGAACAGCACGGCGAGCCCTCCGCGAATCGAGGTCGGCGACTGCGTCGAGTCGTAGACGGTCAACCTGTGCTCGGCGGTCGACCAGCGAGCCCATACCGCCCGGGCCTCCATTGGGCTGGCGGCGCCGCGCTCGAAGCGGAAGTGAAGTCGCTTGCGGTGCGGCGAAGCCGCCAAGGCAGATTGAACCGCGCCGGCCTCCTGGATCATCTCGGCCGCCACGTTGCCGGGCACGTCGTCGTGGACGAGATGGTCGGCCCGAGCCGCGGACTCGGGGGTGATCACGACCGGCAGCAACTCGTAGTCGACCTGCACCAGCTCGGCCGCATCCTCGGCGATGCTGCGGCTTTCGGCCACGATGAAGGCGACGGCCTCACCGACGTACCTCACCACCTCCGATGCCAGGCAGCGTTGGGTTCGACCGTGGGTCAGATTCGGGTGGGGGATGAGGATGGGCAGGTCGGTCTGGCCGAAGGGGAGGTCGGCGGCGGTAAAGACGGCGACCACGCCAGGCATCGCGCGGGCGGCGATGACGTCGATCGAGCGGATGCGTGCATGCGCGAACGGCGAACGAACGAGGACAGACTCGAGCGCGCGCTCGCCGTTCTCATTTATGTCGTCCGTGAAGCGGCCGTGGCCGCGCAGCAGGCGGTCGTCCTCGACACGCTGTACCCGCTCCCCGAACCAGCGTGTTGTCATTGCTTCGAAAGCTCGGCGGCACGAACTACGGCCCGGCGGATCGAGGCGTAACCCGTGCACCGGCACAGGTTGCCGCTGATGCCCTCGTCAACCTGTTCCGCGGTCGGATTCGGGTGCTGCTCCAGCAGGCCCACCACCGACATCACGAAGCCGGGGGTGCAGAAGCCGCACTGCAGCCCGTGACATTCGTGGAATGCCTGCTGCACCGGGTGCAGCGCTTCGCCATCCGCGGCCAGGCCTTCGATGGTCGTCACGTCGTGGCCTTCGGCCTGGACGGCGAGCATGAGGCACGAACGCACCGGCGCACCGTCCAGCAAGACCGTGCAGCACCCACAAACCCCGTGCTCGCAGCCGACGTGTGTGCCGGTCAGGCCGAGGTCGTGGCGCAGGTGGTCGGAGAGCAGACGGCGCGGGTCGACCGGTGGCGGGTGGACAGCGCCGTTGACCTTCACGCCGCGAACGCCTTCTCGGTCATGACCCGGACCAGGTGAAGGCGGAACTCTGGGGAAGCCTCGAGGTCGCCGCTCGGCTGGAGCCCCTTCGCCGGGTCGCGCGGATCGGCCAGGACCGGCGTGGGCGCCACGCCGAACAAAGCGAGGCGGTCCGCGGCCCGCACCACCCCGGCCAGCGCGAAATCGCCGTGCCGGCGCGATTCCTCGACGATGGCAAACGGTGCGGGTGAGGCCGGAAACCAGGCTTCGACCAGCAGCTCGTCCGGCTCAAGGGCCGTCTCCATCACACCCTGAAAGAGCTGTTCGGCTTTGATGACTCGCTCGCCTCGCGTGGAGCGCGCGACCACGTGACCGCCAAGCGCGAGCAGGACGGCAGGCAGCTCCGAGGCCGGGTCGGCGTGCGCCAGGCTGCCACAGATGGTGCCGCGGTTTCGAATCACCCGATGCGCCACCAGGCGCACCGCCGCACTCACCAATGGGCAGGCGCGCATGACGAGATCCGAGTCTTCGACGGCCGCCTGGCGCGCTAGCGCCTGGACAGCGACGCCTCCGTCGCGCTCATAGATTCGGTCCAGGCCCGAGATTCGGTTGATGTCGACAAGGTGCGCGGGGCGCGCGAGACGGAAGTTGAGGAGAGGGACGAGCGACTGGCCGCCGGCGAGGACCTTCGCGTCCTCCAACGAGCCAAGCAGCGCGCACGCCTCATCGACCGTGATCGGAGCGTGGTACTCGAACGGCGGCGGCTTCACTCGTCCAGAATCGCAACCGCGCGGCATAGGGCCGCCTCGCCGCCCTGGAAGCGCCACGGGAAGCATCCGAGCTGGATCTTCTGGTCCAGCACCTCGTCGATCTGCCCGCCCAGGTTCTCGATGTGGATGATGTCGTGCGGGAAGAGGAGAGTGTGCATGATCTGGTAGTCGGCCCTGGGGAAGATCTCGTCCAGGCTCCGGCCCAGCTTCTTCTCGGCCTCCTCAGCCTCGTCCGCGCGAATCCGCCTGATCACGGTGTTCATCGGGTGGTCCGCGCTGCCGGCGTCCACGGCGATCCAGCGCACGCCTCGCTCCAACACCCATTCGGCGAAAGCACGGGTCGGTCCTGGATGCCGGATGAAGTAACTGGTCTCGTCGGCCTGCGAGCGATCGGTCCAGTTCTCGGGATAGAACTTGTGGTAGCCGGTGTGGATGACGAGAATGTCTCCGCGCTCGATCCTGAGGCCGGTCTCCTTCTCCCAGCGCTCGAAGTGCTCGGGTCCGTAGAGGTCGTAGTCGCCCACCCCCATCTTTTCCAGGTCGACGACGCACGCGGAGCCGACCAGGAAGTTCAGGGTCAGGTCCCCGATGAACTTGCCACGCGTCATGAAGTGCGCGGGCGCGTCCAGATGCGTGCTGACGTGGAGCGTCATCGTGATCTCCTGGCCTCCGGCCCGGTCGAAGGCGAGGTGCTTGATCCAGCGGATCGCGGGTCCGGGGTAGCCTGCAAACGCGGGCGTGTGCAGGGAGAAGTCCTGCGTGAGGTCGAGAAATCTCATGGCACCGGGAGCTTAATCTTCTGCGCATGCCGGACGACGCGGTGCTCGGGCTGCTGGTTGCCACACGGGACGAACCCGGCGTGCTGTACCGCATCTCGGAGGCGATCTTCAAGCACGGCGCGAACATCACCTACATCGCTGGTGGGTCGTCGGCGGATTCGGCCGAGCTGCAGCTCGAGGTCACGGGCGCCGGAGATGAGGCGCGGCTGCTGGGTGACCTGGTCGCCCTACACGGGATTACCAGGGTGACGCGAGTCCCGACGTTCCAGACCATCTACGGCAAGCGGGTGATCGTGATCGGCGGCGGCGCGCAGGTCGGCATGGTCGCCCAAGGCGCTGTCTCGGAAGCGGACCGGCACAACATCCGTGGCGAGCGGATCTCGGTCGACACCATTCCGCTGGTCGGTGAAGAGCAGCTGGCGCAGGCGGTACGCGCGGTGGCCCGCTTGCACCGGGCGCGAGCGCTCGTGCTGGCCGGCGCGCTCATGGGCGGCGACATCAGCAACGCGGTGCGCGAGATCAGAGAGGCGGGGATCATCGTCGTCTGCACCAGCATGGCGGGATCGGTGCCAGACGCGGCCGACGTGGTGGTCAGCGACCCGGTGGAAGCCGGGGTGATGGCCGTGATGCTGATCGCCGACACCGCGAGCTTCTCGATCGAGCACGTCCGGGGCCGCCGCTTCTAGGTCCTGGTCGTTCAGGACATCGCGCGGGGACCCGACCGTCTGAGATTCGGCGGGTCGTCGGTCAGAAGCCCGTGAAGGAACCTTCCAGCGACGACTGCCGGAGCGCGGCCGCGGTCGTGTCGTCCCACCGGTACCGCAGGTCGTCGATCGCCTCGACCACCCCGTCGAGCTCCCTGACCTCGCGCATCAATATGTCCGCGTCGGTCTTGCGGTCGACCTCCCCTGAGAGCGTGACGACGTTCCAGCGCACCGTGACCCGGATCGCCTGCTGGCCTGTGAGCAGCACTGATGGGACGACTCCCGAGACCACCTCGTCCCGCAGATCGTCATCGGAGCGAAGGAAGACCTGCAGCAGGTCGCTTCGGCTGACGATGCCGGCGATCTTGCCGCGCTCGTCGACGACCACGAGGCGCCGCACGTTGCGTTCCTGCATCAGTCGTGCCGCCTGTGCCAGCGTCGTGTCCGACCGGACCGTGATCGGCGGAGTGGTCATGATCTCAACAGCGACCACACCCTCCGCCTTGGCCCTTTCCTGACGCCGCCGGCGCGCGTGGAGCAAGCTGGGTTCCGACTCCAGCTCGCGGCGCCGCTCCTTGAGCAGCAAATCTGATTCCGAGACGATTCCGATTGGGATTCCGTGCTCATCGACGATGGGTACTGCACTGACTTTGTTGTCCTCGATCAGCTCGACGAGCCGCTTGAAGGGCGTCTGCTTGCTGGCGACATGAACAGCAGTCGTCATCACGTCGGACACGGTGCGATGTCGAGGCAGCGGGTGAATCACGAAACTCGCTCCGCAATGAGCACGGGGCGGTCGGTTATGTGAAGCAGGTCGTGCGAAACGGAACCAAGGAACAGGCTGCCGATGTCGCCCATACGGCTCGAGCCGACCACGATGAGGTCGGCGTTCCAGTCCGCGGCGATCTCTGCCACCGCCTTCGCGACAGGGCCTTCGTGCGCCACCATCCCCTGGACCTTGACGTGAGCGCTGGCGAGCAGCTCGCTGGCGCGGGCCATCGTCTCGCGGATCTCTTCGTCGGGTTCCACGTACGCGAATCCCTGGACGCCGACGATTGCCTGCGCCACGTGCACGACCATCACCGAGGAGTCCGGCGCCGCCACCGCCTGGGCAGCCCGCGCGGCAGGCGCCAGGTCATCGCCGCCGGCCACCGCCAAAACGATCTTCATCACCTTGTCCGAAGATCCGGCAGGCCGGCCACGGACGATCAGGACCGGGCAGTCCACGGCGCACAGCACCTCATGACTCACGCTGTGCTTGGTCATCGACTGCCAGTCGGTCAGACCCCGCGTCCCAAGGACGACCAGGTCCGCCTTGAACTCCCTGGCCGACAGGGCGAGGGCCGCAGCGACGTGCTTGCTGTCGGCGCGGTCGATCTCGCGTTCCGCCATCACGCCGGCCTTCAACAGCCGCTCCACTGTGACGTCCACCAGCTTCTCGGCCTCGCTCCGCATCTCGACATCCCAGAACCCATGGCGGTGGTGCACCTCGAGGTTCCAGACGTGAGCAACGCGGACCTTCGCGGTCGGTGACTTGGCGATCGCGATCGTCGCATCAACCGCGGCGCTGGCTGCCTCGCTGCCGTCCGTCGCGAGCAGGATTCTCTCGAAGCGCTTGGTCGTGTTCATGCCACTAGCTTTCCATTGCTTCGTCGGGCGCCATAGGGTCGAAGGGCCCGGTCCAAACGGGCATCCAGGCCCGACCCGAAGGGACCGGCGCGCCGCGTGAAACCGGTTCACAGGGGGTATGTCGTAAATTCGCACTATCGTGAGACGCCCGACAGATCGCAAGGACGTCTTGCTCGAAGCCGGGCTGACCCTGGCGTCCGAGCTGTCACTGCCGATCGTCCTGCAGCGGATCGTGGACCTCGCAGCCCAGGTCACCGACGCCCGTTATGGGGCATTGGGGGTGATCGGCGAAGGCGGCGAGCTCGTGGAGTTCATCACCACCGGGATCTCCGCCAGGCAGCGGCACGCCATCGGTTCCCCGCCGCGCGGACGGGGGATCCTGGGGCTGCTGATTCAGCAGCCAAAGCCAATCCGCATCACGAACATCGCCGAACACTCGATGTCCGTCGGGTTCCCCGCCAACCATCCGCCCATGCGTTCATTTCTTGGCGCACCCGTCCAGGCGATGGGAAAGGTCTTCGGGAACATCTACCTCGCCGAAAAGCGCAGCGCTTCGAAATTCAGCCAGGAGGACGAGGATTCGGTCGTCATCCTGGCCACGCAGGCCGGCGCGGCGATCGCCAACGCGACTCTTTATGCGGAAACACGCCAGCGAGAGCGCTGGCTTGACGCGCTGCAGGACATTACGAGCGAGATCCTCGCGGGCTCAGATGCGGATTCACTGCTGGCCGGGATCGCCGAGCATGCCCGCGAGCTGGCGGGTGCGGATTCGGCGACCATTCTCACCACCAGCTCCAAGCCCGGACAGCTCGTGGTGGCGGCTGCCGTCGGCGCGCAGGCAAGCCAGGTCCGCGGACAATCGGTTCCGGCTTTGAGCTCGATCTCGGGAGCGGTCATGGAATCTGGCCGGCCGCTGTTCACGCCAGATGCGAGCGCCGACCGCGGCGCCTATAAGCCGATCATCCGCCTCGGGCGGGTAGGGGCCGCCATCTTCGTGCCGTTGCGGACGCAGGGTCGCGCCACCGGCACTTTGATGGTCGCCAACCTCAAAGGCCGGCGGCAGTTCGATCCCGAGACGATCCGGCTGGTGGAAACCTTCGCCAACCAGGCTTCGGTCGCGATGGAGTATGTCCGCGCCCAGGCCGACGTTCAGCGGGTCGGCCTGATGGAGGAGCGGGAGCGGATTGCCAAAGAGCTCCACGACGGGATCATTCAGTCATTGTTTGCGGTGGGCATGAACCTCCAGGGCACCGCGCTGATATCCGGTTCGCCCGAGACCGCCGCGCGTCTCGAAAAGGCCGTGGGCGAGCTCGACAACGTGATCCGCGACCTGCGGAACTACATCTTCGGGCTGAGGCCGGGCATACTTGCCGACCGGCAGCTCGACCAGGCTCTCCGAACCCTGGGAGAAGAGGTGCAGGCACCAGGCCTCGAGGTTGCCGTCGAGGTCGACGTCGACCTTGCAGCCAACCTTTCAGGGCGGTCTCACGAGATCGTTCAGCTGACCCGGGAGGCCCTGTCCAACGTCGCCAGGCACGCGAATGCAACCAGATCGGTGGTAACGCTCGTCCGCGCTGGGCGCGGCGCCGTGCTCACGATCGAGGACGACGGATCGGGCTTCGACCCGCGGCGGGATTCTGATGGAAATGGATTGAGAAACATGCGCGAGCGAGTCTCGGCGTTGGGAGGAAGGCTGCGCATCTCGAGCAAGAGAGGACGGGGTACAAGCCTCCACTTCACGTTCCCAGTCGCTGGTGACAGGGCCGTTCGGCCCGCCCGCAAAGTGACCACGGGCCGTGCCACGACTGCTCGCCGGGTGGGACGATAGCTTCTATGGCGCCGAACCGGCTTCGCATCCTGCTCGTAGACGACCACGAGGTCGTGCGCGACGGCGTGAAGTCCCTCATCAACGCCAATGACGACCTCACGGTGGTGGCCGAAGCCGGATCGGTGAAAGAGGCGATCGACCAGGCGGTTAGGACCAAGCCCGACGTGGTCGTCATGGACGTCCGGCTGGCGGACGGAAGCGGGATCGAGGCCACGCGAGAGATCCGCGCCCGGCTCGAGAAGACCCAGGTGCTGATGCTGACCTCGTTCGCCGATGACGAAGCGCTCTTCGCATCGATCATGGCCGGCGCCGCCGGCTATGTGCTCAAGCAGATCCGGGGCGGCGAGCTGATCCGCGCGATCCGCGAGGTCGGCGCGGGCAGGAGCCTGCTCGACCCGGAGGTGACGCGGTCCGTCCTGGAGCGCCTGCGCAAGGGCAAGACGATGCGCGATGAAAAGCTCGCGCGGTTGTCAGCCCAGGAGGAGCGGATCCTCGTGCTGATCGCCAAAGGCCAGACCAACGGGCAGATCGGCAAGGAGCTGAAGCTGGCCGAGAAGACGGTCAAGAACTACGTCTCGACCATCCTTTCGAAGCTGGAGGTGGCTCGCCGCGCCGAGGCCGCCGCCTACCTGGCCCGACATACCACGACTCCGGGATCTCAGTAGAGCGAGGAGCCCGGGTCGGCAGAAGCCATTTCATCCCATTCGGGTGTCACCTTGCGGCCCTGGGTTCCTCGCTGGATTTCAATCTAATCGGCGTGCGGGAGCCGTCAGAGGGCCGAATGGCCCGCCGGGTTCAGGTCTTTTCTGCTTCTCTGACCTGGAAGCCGCCGCCTCGATCCGCTTCGCGATGGACTCGGCCAGCTCTCTGACAGTGGCCTCCGCGATACCGTTCATCACAGTCTCGTCGAGCTGCCGTCCCAGCTTGCCCAGGGGCGGCTCGTACATGCCGCTGACCGTGAGCCGGCTGACCCCTTTGTCAACCGGAGCGATCTCGATCCGCCCGGTCATCGACGGGAACAGCCGTGTTCCAGGGAAGGTCGCCTTCCAGTCCAGGGGAATGATGGTCCAGGTCGCGGTCTTGACCGGCTCGCCGACTGTGACCACCACGCGCTTTCGCACCGGCACGCCCGCGATGTGGAGGCCTACCGATCCCACGTTTCTTCCACTCAGGCGTGGGAACCACTTGCGCGGACCGCTCATCAACGCCTCCGTGGTTGCGGCGACGGGCTGGTTGATGTGGACCGAGTGGCGGACGAACATGGCGCCAGATCAGACCGGTTGGCGCTTCTTGGCCCGAGTTGAAACCGCGGCTTCGAGCCGTTCGGCGATCGACCGCGCGAGGTCGCTGACCGTGGCCTCCGCGACCGTGTGCATGAAAGCGTCGTTGAGCCGCCTGCCCAGCGGCCCAAATGGTGGTTCGTACATGCCGCCGATGGTCAGCTTCGTCGTCCGGGCGTCAACGGGCGCCAGCTCCACCTTTCCCACCATCACGGGGAACAGCTTCTCGATAAATGTCGCTCTCCATGTGACGGGAATCTCGGTCCAATCGCCGGTGGTCACCGGTAGACCAACCTCGACGGCGACCTGCTTGCGGAGGACGATGCCCGCAACGGACGCGCCGACCGCGGTCTTGCCCGAGGCATCGAGTCGTGCAAACCACTCTCGAGGGCCCGCGACGAGGATGGCCGTCACCGCCTCAACCGGCTGGTTGATCTGAACAGATTGCTCAACGAACATGCATTGAGTGTTGGGCCGCCAAAAGGACGGCACAGGTGCCACAAGTCCCTGTCCGGCGGGGTCCAATGGCCCCGGAGAGCTAGGCCGACGGCTTTTTGGCGCTCCCGCCGAGACGGCGCAGCACTGATCGCACCGGGTCGAAATACTGGTCGTCCATGCGCTCCTTGAGCGGGATGATCGCGTTGTCGGTGATGTGGATGTGCTCGGGGCAGACCTCGGTGCAGCATTTCGTGACGTTGCAGTAGCCGAGTCCAGCCTTACCTTTCAGCAGCGGACTGCGGTCGAGCACGTCCTTCGGGTGCATCTCGAGGCTCGCGATCCGGACCATGAAACGCGGTCCATAGAACGCGCTCTTGAGGTCGTGCGCCCGTAGCACGTGGCAGACGTCCTGGCACAGGAAGCATTCGATGCACTTGCGGAACTCCATGGACCGCTCGACGTCCTTCTGCTGCATGCGCCAGGGTTCGCTGCTCGACATGTCTTTTTCGCTGGGCGTGAACGGCGGGATCTGCTTGTTGACCTCGTAGTTCCAGCTGACGTCCGTGACCAGGTCCTTGATCACGGTGAACGCTTTCATGGGCCCCACGCTTAACTGGCCCCCGTACTCGGCGATGGGTGTCTTGCACATGAGGCGAGGAAAACCGTTTATCTCGGCCGAGCACGACCCACACTTGGCCGCCTTGCAGTTCCAACGCACCGCGAGATCCGAGGCCATGTTCGCCTGGACCCACAGCACGGCGTCGAGGACGACCATCCCCTCGCGGACCGGGACGCGGTAGGAGACCAGGTCTCCACCTTTGGCGTCGCCTCGCCAGATCTTGAGGTCGAGGGAGGTCAACTCCATCTACTCCATCTCCTCCGGGGTGTAAGTCGCATAGGACCGGTGCAAGATCTCGGCGAGATAGCTGGGCATGGTTGGGATGGGCTCAGCCTCGACGCTCATGCCGTGCGGAGTCTGCTTCGTGATGTAGTTGACTGAAGCAAGCTGGTCGTCGGTCTTCGGGTAGTCCGAGCGAGCGTGAGCGCCTCGGCTCTCCTTGCGCTCGAGCGCCGACCGCAGCAGCGCCTCGGCGTTGACCAGCATCGATCGGATGTCCCACGCGGTGTGCCATCCGGGATTGAAGGCGAGCGTCGTCGAGCCGCCCGTCCCACACACGTTTGCCCGTTCACGCAGATCCTCGATCTTGACCAGCCCCTCTTTCAGGCCGGCTGCGTCACGAACGATTGGCGCGTACGCCGACATCGTGTCCTGGATCTCCGCGTGCAGCTTGTACGGACTCTCACCGGCCGGCCGGTCCAATGGTGCCATGAGAGCTGCAATCGCGCTCTGCACCTGCGCCGGATCGATCTTCGTCTTGTCCGCCTTCGGGCTCCGCTTCGCGCCCTCGGCTGCCGCTTCGCCCGCCCGTTTGCCGAAGACCAGCAGGTCGCTCAAGGAGTTGCCGCCCAGGCGATTGGCCCCGTGCAGCCCCGATGCGAGCTCGCCCGCGGCGTAGAGGCCGGCGACGTTCGTCGCGCCGGTTTCGGGCTCAACCCGCACGCCGGCCATCATGTAGTGAAGAGTTGGCGCCACTTCCATCGGCTGCTTGGTGATATCGACATTTGACAGCTTCAGGAACTGCTCGTACATCGACGGTAGCTTGCTCTTGATGAACTCGGGCTTCCTGTGGCTGATGTCAAGGTAAACGCCGCCGTGCGGTGTCCCGCGGCCGGCAATGACCTCCGAGTTGATCGCGCGGGCCACGACGTCTCGCGACGACAGCTCCATTCGCTCGTGGTCGTATCTCTCCATGAAGCGCTCGCCGTCCTTGTTCCGCAACACGCCACCTTCGCCGCGCACCCCTTCGGTGACCAGTAGGCCGCGCACGCCCACGGGCCAGACCATGCCCGTCGGGTGGAACTGGACCATCTCCATGTCCCGCAGGTGCGCGCCGGCGTCGTAGGCGAGCGCGGTCCCGTCGCCCGTGCTCTCCCACGAGTTGGAGGTGACGCGGTACATCTTTCCGGCACCGCCCGAGGCAAGCACGAGCGCGCCGCAGCGATAAAGGATCAGCGAGCCATCCGAGCGCCGGTAGGCGAGCGCGCCGACCACGCGGCCGTCGGCCGTCAGCAGCTTGAACGCCGTCGTCTCCATGTGGACGTCTACACCGGCGGTGTGCACGGCGCGGTCCTGGAGGGTCCTGATGAGCTCGAGCCCGGTGCGGTCCCCGATGTGGGCCAGGCGCGGATACGTGTGCGCTCCAAAGGGCCGCTGGTGGATGCGCCCCTGCCACGTGCGGTCGAAAACCGCGCCCCAGCGCTCGAGCTCGATGACCCGATCTGGCGACTCTTTGGCGTGGAGCTCGGCCATCCTCCAATTGTTTATTAGCTTGCCGCCTTTCATCGTGTCGGCGAAGTGCACCTCCCACGAGTCCTGGTAGGCGACGTTGTGCATGGCGGCGGCCACTCCGCCTTCAGCCATGACCGTGTGGGCTTTCCCGAGCAGCGACTTGCAGACGACCAGCACGCGCGCACCGGCCTCCGCCGCCGCGATGGCGCCGCGCAGGCCCGCTCCCCCCGCCCCGAGGATGAGGACGTCGGTCTCGACCGTCTCATAGGCGGGAGAGCTCACGAGATCCACCTGAGGTCGGTCACGACGTGGTTGATCAGCAGACGAATGTAGATGTCGGTGGCCGCTACCGAGACAAGGCTCGCCCACGCCCACCGGTCGTGCTTGATGTTGAGAACCGTGACGCCCTTCCAGAGCTTGTGGCGGGCGCGAGCGGCGAGCGAGCACGAGAAGCAGTCGAGGTCTCCGCCGGCCAGGTGCCTGAAGGCGTGACAGCCGAACGTGTACCCGGACAGAAGGAGCACGTTGGCCAGCATCAGCACGCTGCCCAGGCCGATGCCGAACCGGCCTCCGAAGTCGAACGCGATGATGGCGTCGAACCAGAGGAAGGCGACCTGGACCACCGTGGCGTAGAACGCGAACCGGTGGAAGTTGTTGAACACCCAGGGAAACGCGGTCTCGCCCAGATACCGGCGACCTGGACGCTCCGGCACCGCGCACGAGCGGGGATGACCGAAAAAGCTCCGGAAGTAAGCCTTGCGGTAGTAGTAGCAGCTCAGGCGAAAGACCAGCGGCGCCCACGCCACCCAGACCCCGGGCGGGATAGGTCCGACCTTGATGAGCGGCGAGTAGAACGGGCTGAGGTAGGGGGCGTAGTAGCCCTGGTTCTGGAAGAAGACCACCCAGATGGCGAAGATGCCGAACAGGCTGAGCGCGCCGACCACGAAGGCCGGGTACAGCCAGTTAGGCAGGCCGCTGTAAGGGTTCTTGACGCGCGTGCGTTCTGTGGTCGCGGGCTGGGACAGCGCCATGCGAGCCTTATCTAACTAGAAATGGCGAAGCGGCGTTCGCCAGGCACGCCGCGCCCTAGGCGGAATTTCGGCCAATTAGATGAAAAGCGTGATGGCGCCCTGCGCTTCGGCGAGGGCCGTGGTCGCGCCGGCAGGCTCCTCGAGGCCGTCGATCAGGTCCTCTCGCTTCAACCCCAGGAGGTCCATCGTCATCTGGCACGGGATCAGGTGGACGCCCATCTCCTTGGCCGCCTCCATCAATTCGTGAGGGCTCGCGACGTGATGCTCCCTGGCCAGGTGATTCATCATCGCGGGCCCTGCCCCGGCGAAGTTCATCTTCGATAGCTTCAGGTGCTGGTCGCCACCGCGATTCATCGTCGACATCATCTTCTGCATCCAGTTCTCACCCGTGATTCGAACCTGGTTCTTGACCAGTGGGAAGAGTCCCCAGAACGTGAAGAAAACGGTGGTTTCCTTGCCCATCGCGGCGCCCGTGGTCGCCAGGATCAGAGTCGGCCAGATCTTGTCCAGCTCTCCGCTCCAAGCGAAGATGACGAGCTTCTCGGCCTGCTCAGCCTTCTTCTCAGCCGGCTGCTCGGCGAGCTGCGCGAGCGGCGGCTTCTCGATTGTGTTGACGCTCATGTCAGATCTCCTTCTTCTTGAGGATGAAGTGGAAGACTCCAGCTTCCTCGCTGGAATCGACAAGCGGGTTGCCGGTCGCCTGGGCCCAGGCTTTGAAGTCGGGAACAGAGCCGGGGTCGGTGGCGAAAACTTCGACCAGCTGGCCGGGAGGCATGTCTTTCATCGCCTTGGCCGTCTTGATGATCGGCATCGGGCACGAGAGCCCCTTCAGATTCAGGCTCAATGCGATTGTGATGCTCATCGGTATCTCCTTCCCTAAGGCAGCCGTCCCTGGGGGACGGTGTGCCAGTACGTCTTGTTGAACAGCGCCTTCGCCCAATGCCAGCGCCGCGCGGGCGAGGGCGAGACAGGCGGGTGGTCGTAGTCGAAGCGGATGGTGGTCGCCTTTCCCTGGCCGGTCTCCAGGAAGCACATGACCTTACCGTCGTACACGTGCGCGGGAGGAGCCTCGCCCTTGACCTCGGCCGCGATCTCGGCCGCGGCGACGGTGGCCTCGTAGTGAGCGACCGAGCCGCTCTTGGAGATTGGGATGTTCGTGGTGTCGCCGACCGCCCAGATGTCTGCGTGCTGCGTGTGCTTCAGGGTGTTCTTGTCCACCGGCACCCAGCCCCGCTCATCGCCGAGGCGTGAGCTCTCGATCACTTCCTGGCCACGATGAGGCGGCACGAGGATGAGGAGGTCGTACCCCACGGTCTCGCCTTCGAGCGACGTGACGGTCTTCGCGACCGGATCGACCGATTCGACGTTGAAGAATCCGGTCAGCTCGATTCCACGCTCGGCGAGGATCGGCTGGACCAGCTTCGAGGTCGCCTCGATCGTGAAGGCGCGGTTGAGCGGAGAAAGAAGCTTGACCTCGGTCTGGTTGCGGATGCCGCGCGCCCTCAAATAGTCGTCGAGCAGGAAAGCAAACTCGACCGGTGCGGGCGGGCACTTGTAGGGGATACCCGCGACGCCGATGACGATGGTTCCCTGCTGAAAACCCTCCAGCGCCTTGAAGAGGCGCTGCGCGCCGGACATTGTGTAGAAGTCGTGGGCGTCCACCGCGCCAGGGACCTCTTCCATGATCGTGCGGCTGCCGGTGGCCAGCACCAGGTGGTCGTACCGCAGCCGGCGACCGGATTCGAGGTACACCGTGTGCTCCGCCGGGTCGACCCGCAAGGCGCGGTCGACGACGAGCGACACGTCGTCTCGAAGCAGCCGCGACTCAGATCGATGCAGCGCCGCGGGCTGCTCCAGACCGACGGCGACGTACAGGAAGCCCGGCTGGTAGACGTGGATGCCTGTGGCGTCCACGATCGTCACGTGCGCCTGGCCCTGAGTTTGCTTGGCGACCAGGTTGGCGACGATCGTGCCGCCCACTCCGCCGCCCAGGATCACCACTTCAGCGCTCATGGTCACCTCGCCTTGCGCACGACGAAGTGCGCGAAGTCGCCGTCTGGAACTACCTCGACCAGCTCGTGCTTGGCTTTCGCGACCCAGGCGGGGATGTCCGTCTTGGAGCCCTCGTCACTCGAGAGCACCTCGAACACCTGGCCGACCTGACCCTGCCGGATCGCCCCGATCAGGGTCATGAGCGGGCCCGGGCAGGCCATCCCGCGGGCGTCGATCGTCTTGTCGATCTGAATTGCTGACATGGCACGACTCCTTAGATGAACAAGACCTGGCCGTCCGAGGCCGAGGCCATGAATGCCGCGACGCCCTCCACCCCGTCGACCAGTGGGTCGAGGTCCGCCTGCTTCAGGTGGAACATGTCCATGGAGAGCGCGCAGGCCCGGATGTCGACCTCTCCGACGTCCTTCGCCTGGCGCAACAGCTCGCTCCAGTGAAGGCCAGGGTGAGCCCTGACCACAGGAGCCTGTTCGTCCGTCGCCTCGGGCGACAGCTGGTGGTCGTCGTTCATCGTGCCTGTGCGGAACGCGTCCAGCGCGTAGTACTGCAGGAAGATATTGACCGGGCGGCCCATCGCCGCCGCGCCCACTGCCAGCACCGAAGCTGCGGTCAGCTTGTCGTCCGTGCCCGAGAAGAGCACCAGCGAGAGCGGCTTCTCTTGTTCGTCCATTTCTTGTTCGGCCATTTCTTGCTCGTGCTCAGTGTCTCGGCATACGCAGGCCTCGGTCAGTGCCTCAAGTCCCTACCGCGATGGGCCGTAGGACTCCCCAAACAAGAAGGAACTCCGGCGGGCCCGAGCCCGCCGGAGTTTGCCGTCCGCGAACAGCTGTCAGGCAGTGACTTTCTGTCCAACCTTGACTTTGACGTCCTCTCGCTTGCCCTCGGTGACGAAGAGCTCGAAGACCATCGCGCCGAGCACGCCCAGCGTGGCGATCAGAAGTCCGATCCCCGCGTAGGTGGTGTAGGTGCCGAGCGTCCACCAGCCCCACGAGTTGAGGAGCGTGGCGCGGAGCATCTCGCCGGTGAAGAGCGTGGTCTTCTGACCGTTGAGTGTCGCGACGTTGGCCTGAAGTGTTGCGTAGTTCGGGTCCGTCTTGGACGCGGCAGCTAGCGCGGCGTTCGCGGCCGTGATCTTGGTGCCGATCGAGGCGTATGTCGAGCCGCCTGCGACGGTCTGCAAGTGCTTGCCGAGGAAGTCGTTGGCATAGATCTTGGCCTGGTTACCGTCGGTGACCTGGTTGCCGGCCTGGTCCCGAATCTCCTGCGGGAACTCCGCCGGGTCCAGCGCGCCGCCGGCCTTGATCTGGTCGATGCCTGGGAAGAAGACCTGCTGAGCGGTCAGCTCGTCCTTGACCATTGTGGTCACGAAGCTGCCCTCGTAGAAGAGGAAGCCTGAGGCGGCCGCGAGTATGAGCACCAGCATCGCCTGGATTGAGATGATTCGCCACCGAATTGCACTGTTCACGTTGTTTGCCTCCTGAAATTTGCCCTCTTTCGAGGGGTTGATTGAGCTTTTGGACGGCTCCTTGTTCTAGTCAACAGGGGATGGCGGCTCGCGACTCGTGCCATTCGGCCCTGCCGTGATGCTCCAG